>JAJUGC010000221.1 GCA_029268325.1 Gammaproteobacteria bacterium
GGCGTTCCACTCCGCGACCGCGAGCTTCACGGCATTCGCCACTTCCTGGCCCTGCTTGGACAGCATCAGCTTGGCAAACTCAGCGGTGATCGGATCCAGGGGCTTGTTAGGCGCCTTGTTCACATAGATCCACAGGAAACGGGACAGGGGGTATTCACCTGTTGCCGCTTTTTCCGGAGTAGCATCCACAAAAGGCTGGCCTTCTTTCAGCGCCAGGGGCACAGTCTTCACACTGGCCGTTTTATAACCGATCCCGGAGTAGCCGATCGCGTTCAGGGATTCAGATACACCCTGTACTACAGAAGCGGAACCGGGCTGCTCATTGACGTTGTTTTTGAAGTCACCCTTACACAGAGCGGTTTCCTTGAAGTAGCCATAGGTGCCGGAGACGGAGTTGCGACCAAACAGCTGAATGCTGCTATTGGCCAAGCCACCCTTGACTCCCAACTGGCCCCAGGTTTTCACATCTTCGCTATAGCCGCACTTGCGAGTGCTGGAGAAAATGGCATCCAACTGAGCCATGGTCAGACCCTGGATGGGGTTGTCCTTGTGGACGAAGACCGCCAGAGCGTCAATGGCCACCGGAATCGCCGTGGGCTTATAGCCGAACTTCTTCTCGAATTCCTCGATTTCCTTGTCCTTCATTTCCCGGCTCATGGGGCCAAAGTTCGCCGTGCCTTCCGTCAGGGCGGGCGGTGCTGTAGAAGATCCTGCTGCCTGCACCTGGATATTCACGTTCGGATAATGACGCTTGAACTCCTCGGTCCACAGGGTCATCAGGTTCGCCAAGGTATCGGAACCCACACTGGAAATACTGCCGGACACACCACTGGCCCTTTCATACACAGCCAGTGCCGGATCCACCTTGGACTCCGCCATCGCAACCGTTGTGGTCGCCGCCAGGGCGAGTGCTGCAAAAACCTTCTTTACTTTCATTTATCCAACTCTCCTGAGTTTTATTGGCAAACTGTTTGGGCTATCAATCGCACCCGGCGACTGAAGGGGCAATGGTTTTGCCTCCGCCGAATCTCAGCTGGCCCAGTGATTGCCACTATAGACAGGGGCCATGACAATTTTATGACAATAAAACGATTGGTTTTTGCCGCTGCCCACCCTCCCTGACACGCCGGGAACTCTGACGTTGAAGATGGTCAAAGGGCTGGGTGTAAATACCTTGTCTTCCTGCAATTTGAGCTAAACTAACGAAACTCCTTGCCAGGTGCTGCACAGCATGGTTCCATGCGAGGTTTGGTCGGAGTCTCCCGAGCGTAGACAGGCCAACGGCAACAATCTGGGCTGGTGCCAAAAACAAGACTGAATAACTTATTCCAGAGAGACGTCATGAGATTAATGACCGGACCCTCACCTAGCGGCGAGTTGGCGCTGCGGGTGGTAGCCTTAGAACGGGACACCAACGCCGAAGGGGATATTTACGCGGGCTGGCTCGTGTCTCAGATGGATCTGGCAGCCGCCACCATGGCAGGGCGTATTGCAAAGGGCCGCACCGCCACTGTCTGTATTGAAAAAATGGAGTTTATCTCCCCGGTTCGGGTGGGCGCTGAAGTGAGTTGTTATACCCGACTGACGGACATCGGTCGCAGCTCCATCCGGATCCAGGTAGAGGTCTGGACCAAAGACCCCTATCAGTCCCAGGAACGTAAGGTGACAGAGGCCTTGTTTGTCTTCGTGGCCATCGACGAAGATGGCCGGATTCGGGCGGTTCCCGACCGCTAACCCTGCCCGGCTGCCCGTAACAACAGCGCCTGGCAAACTCCCAGGCGCTGGTCCGGCAAGGGGTCAAGCGCTCATCACCACCTGGTGCAAGCGTTCTGACAGCTCCGACAGCTGCCCTGCCAGTTTCTCCAGCTCTCCGCTTGCTTCCAGCAAATGCTGGGTTGAGGAGGCGTTTTCGGAGCTGATATCCGCCACATGCTGGCTGGAAGTCACCAACTCCTCGACCCCCACCGTCTGCTGGTCGAGCTGATCGGCAATCTTGTTGATATGGCCGGTGATGTCCTTCACCGCCGCGGCCACCTGCCCCATGATCTGCTCGGTTTGCTCCACTTCTTCCATGCCATGGTCGATATCCGCCGTACACTGGGCAATCAGGGTGCGGATTTCAGCGGCAGATTCGTTACTGCGGCGGGACAGATTGCGCACTTCGTCTGCCACCACGGCAAAGCCACGGCCCGCCTCACCCGCCCGCGCCGCCTCAATGGCCGCGTTCAGGGCCAGCAGGTTGGTCTGCTCGGCGATGCTGGTAATCACATTAATGACGGTTTCAATCTGGGTATTGCTGTGTTTGATATTGGCCATCGACTCCGTCATGCGGGTCATGGCCTGGGTGGTATCCAGGGTCTGGGCCTCGGCGCTGTTGGCCAGCTCTCGGATCTCCTGGGCCAGGTTATTGGATTCCACCAGATCACCAGCCATGGCGTTGAGGGTCAGGTTGATCTGCTGGAAGGCCGTATCCTGCTGGGCCACCCCGGAGCTGATACTCTCACTGGCCTGGGCGGTGCGGGTAGAGCTGGCACTGAGGGAGGCTGCTGCATCGATCAGGGTGTTGGCAGTTTCCCGCGCCTGGGCAATGACTGAGCCCAGCTGCTCAGAGGCTTCTGTTGCCTGGCGGGCCAGAGTCTCCGCCTCCACCATGGCCTTGCGGGTCGCTTCCTCCGCATTATCCCGCAAGGTGGCCGCAAACCAGTTGGCCAGGGCGATAACGACCGTCGGCAGCATAAACCCTGAAATCAGGTCTACCCGCTGGGCGGACTCTGTCATTTCAAACTCGGGCATTGGCGCGCCGGTCAGCTTCTGACGCATCAGCAGGCCAAGGAACAGCACGCCAAGCAAAGTCCAGATAAAGCCCGACTTGTTATTGGTAATCAGGAAGGCAAACGCAATCAGGGAAGGAATCCAGTACACATGGGCCGAGTCAATCCCGCCCAGCTGCCAGGTCATGTTCAGTACATGCACTGCCATGACCGCCATGGATAGGTTTGCCGTCAGAATCTGCTCAACCCCCTGCCTGATCAACAGGACCACTCCGATCAAGCCCAGGATGAGAATGGCCGAAGTGACCGCTAAGGCGGAGTGTCCTATCCCCGTCCACTTGATAAAGCTGTACAGTCCCACGGCAACCCCCATCAGGGAGAACACCACAATAGCCTTTTGCTTGGCCAGTTCGGGATCGTCTGGGTTACTACCAGCAGGCAGGAATTTACTCAAAAAACTGCTAACAAACTGCGACATAACAAACCCTAATACTACTCAAGTAGACTCTGTCGTCACGGAACCGGATGGGCGAGTCCTGCACCCAACCAGCGGAGGTACCTCCAATTACTGTACCCCATCTCACTGTAGCTCTCTCTGAGCCAACGAATACTCTCTCCTCAATTAAAGCCTATAAATCGTCTTTTTTCTTTAGAGCCGCTCCAGCCTGGCATAGGAAAGCACCAGCCATTTGCTGCCATCCTGGTCAAAGTTCACCTGCACCCGGGCATGGGGCCCTTGCCCTTCATAGTTGAGAACGACCCCCTCGCCAAAGGTGGGGTGGCGTACCCGCTGACCAAGCTGCAACTCCGGCTGGGCACTGCCCGGGATAGCGCTGCCGCCCAGGCTCATGGGGCGGGAAACACTGTTGCGTAACCGCACCTCCCGCAGCAGATCAGGTGGAATTTCCCGCACAAAGCGGGAAATCCGGTGGTATTTGTCCTGACCATACAGACGACGCGCCTCCGCATAGGTAAGCACCAGCTTTTCCCGGGCGCGGGTAATTCCCACGTAGCAAAGCCGCCGCTCCTCTTCGAGACGGCCCGGCTCCTCCAAGGCCATGGCGTGGGGAAACAGCTCTTCTTCCATGCCGGTCAGAAACACCAGGTTGAATTCCAACCCCTTGGCACTGTGCAAGGTCATCAACTGCACGCTGTCCTCATGGGCATCCGCCTGACGCTCGCCAGCATCCAGCGCGGTCTGGGCCAGAAACTCCGCCAGGGCATCGGTTTCCACATCCGCCTCGTACTCGCGGGTGGCGTTGACCAGCTCCTCCAGGTTTTCCTTACGGGCCTGCCCCTTCTCGCCCTTTTCCTTGAGATGGTGTTCGATCAGGCCGGAGGCCTCAATCGCGGCCCGGGTCAACTCATGCAGGGGCTTCACCAGGCTGAGCTCCGCCAGGGACTCAATCAGTTGGGTAAACTGGTGCAGGCCGGCACCAGCCTTGCCTTTGATCGCCCCCTCATTCAACAGGGCCAGGGTGGCCTGCCACAAAGACAGCCCCTGGGCATTGGCCCGCGTTCGCAAATCTTCCAGGGTCTTGTTGCCCACCCCCCGGGTCGGCACGTTCACCACCCGCTCAAAGGCCGCATCGTCATGGGGAAAGCGGACCAGGCGCAGGTAAGACAAGGCATTGCGGATCTCCTGGCGGTCATAGAAACGCAGCCCGCCGTAGACCCGATAGGGAATGCCGTGGCGTACAAAGGCCTCCTCCAGCACCCGGGACTGGGCGTTGGAGCGGTAGAGCACGGCCACTTCCGAGCGTGGATTGCCATCCGCAATCCATTGACGCACCCGATCGACTATGTAGGTGGCCTCATCCTGCTCATTGAAAGCCGCATACAGGTCTATGGGCTCGCCTTCGTGACCACTGGTCCAAAGCTCCTTGCCCAGCCGTCCGGAGTTGTTGGCAATCAAGGCATTGGCGGCAGACAGAATGGTGGAGGTGGAGCGGTAGTTCTGCTCCAGCCGCACCAGGCGGCAATCCTCGGACTCCTTTTGGAACTTCTGGATGTTTTCCACCCGGGCACCACGCCAGCCGTAAATGGACTGGTCATCATCCCCCACCAC
>JAJUGC010000222.1 GCA_029268325.1 Gammaproteobacteria bacterium
AAATGTCTACATTGTCTCTTTTTCTTGTAGTGAAATAACAACAGGTTGTAGCTGCTCTAGGAGGTGGGGTTATTCCTAATGCATTGTTTTTGCCTCTTATTTTAAGATTGGCATGAATCATGTTTAAAATAAGGTGGCATTTCGTCATATCAGCAGGGTGCAAGTCCGCTCGATATATGCCGCGTTTCATGGGCTGTCCGCATGGAACAAGGCTTACTTGGCCGTAAAGCGTGGCTTTACGGCCTTTTTTGTGCCTGAAGATCAAGGCTTTTGCTGTGTCGAATCAGGGCTGGATGAGTACCTTATGAGCTGGCGCAACAGATTTAGTGAAGTCGTCAGCAGCGAGGATTTTGTGATGAAATTTGCCAGTCTCTTGATGATGTTAGCCTTGGGGGCGGGAACTGCACTTGCCCAAACCGTGGAAATGCCGCCGGATGCCGCCACCAAACCGGTTCAGGAGCGCACGGAAACAGATCCCGGGCTGGGAGCCGTGGATGATCAGCCGGGACCTTCTTCAGGCGATTTGGAGCCGGATCCGGCCTCGGGTGCCATCGTAATACCGGAGTTTGAGTTGGTGGACAAAAATCAGGACGGCTATCTCAGTGAGGAAGAGGCGGCGGCCTATCCGGGTGTGAATGACAGTTTCCGCGAGCTGGATCAGGATGAGCAGTTAAGTGCGGAAGAGTTTGAGAGCTATTCCCAGCCAGACTAGGAAACTGGAATGTATATTTTTTCCTCTTCCTCTGAGGCATATGCGCTAATCTAAGTGACGTTGAGTCCTGCATAGAGTGCCTTGATGCTTGATGCTTTCTATATGTAACAGCTCAAACTGCTTAAGTTTACGGCTATGCCCCCTACCCCCCTTTACGAAAGGGGGGTGATTGCTCGCTTTGACGCGGGTTAAGAGCCTGATTCCTCTCTCCATTCCTACCTTGGATAGCCCCAAGCAAGGCAGAATCGCCCACAGTCGTTTACCCGCGCCTTATAAAGCCACTTCCCGGCTAGATCCCAGGGCGGGTTGCGCCGGGCTGGAAACGGTCTCGGTAGGAAGCTGAGATGCTTCACCTTCGGGCGGTACAGGGATCGTCGCCGACTGTGCAAGCACGGCTTCAGGAACGCGTCCTCCGCTCCAACCCTGCAAAATGAGTGACCGCTGCTGTGGGCCCGTCAGATGGGTGGTGGCGTAGGTCACCAGGTCATTCAGGGTGAGGGCCTGGATGGTTTGGATCAGTTGCTTGCGTTTGGTGAAGTTCTGTTCGCCCGAGTCGATTTCCTGCCAAAGGTAACTGGCAAGATCATCCGCCTTGTTGGCTTTCGAGGCCAACTCCTTAACTAGGCTTGCTTTCAGGTTTTCAAAGGTTTTGGGTGAGAGACGGTGCAGTCCTGTGGCGAAGTCTGCCAGAAACTGTTCAGTGACCTCGGTGAGCTGTGCCGGATCCGTCTGGCGGGACTGCACGATAAAGGACAGTCCGGGAGTTTCAGCAAACCTGAACGGCACGACCAGCACACCATAGGCCAGTTGCCGGCGGTTACGGATCTCTTCGAAATAGTTGTTTTTCAGAAGCGGTGCCAGCATGCGCAGGATTGCTTCTGCCCGTAGCGACTGGGGCTCGTCCTGGCTCGGCTGGGCCTGATGGTAGAACACCAGGGCATTTTCCTTACCATCCAAAGGCAGCTGGTGCAGGCGGCGCTCGCCATTGCGCAGCGGGTTGGCCAGAGGAGCAGCCTCTACGGAAGATGCAGCCACTTTAAGGTGGCTCGCTGCTTTGCCAGAGGTTGTCAGAGCCACGGCTGAAGATGAGGGCAAGCGGTGCTGGGCCAGGGTGTTTTTCAGCAGTAACTGGGTTTCCTCCAGATCCTTGCCGTGGACTTGGCCGAACTGAAAGGCTACCAGCTGCATTTGCGCGCGGAATTGCTCTTGGTATTGACTGAACCCTTCAAAAGAGACGCTTTCCAGCGACTTGAGCAGCAGGGATGCCGGCGGGCGATCCTCGTCCAGGATGCTTCCCAGATCATCCACGAGATGTTCAAAGGCATACTTGTGAGCCGGTGCACTGAGCCGCTTCTGGGTGAGCGTCTTGGCGATGGTGAACTCCTTTTGGTTCAGTGGTCGCAACATGGCGTTCAATGCAGCATGGGCGAGCGCAACGCTTTGGTCACGAAACGCTTCCACCTTCAGGGTCAGGCCTTGGCTATGACTATAGAGACGCAAACCTTGGCCGCTGCGGGCTGCTTGGTCCTGGATGGGCTTCAGGCGTCTTTGCATGGCTTTCAGCCAAAGTTCCCCTTGAGCCCTTTGCTCAATGCGTGCGCCAAAACCGGGGGCTTCGAAGGCCAGGTACAAGTGAATACGGGGCGTGTTATCCATACGGTTGAAAGCTTTCCAAAGCTGAAAGCCCTCGCCTTGGTGTACCAGGGTGGGGAATGCCTCGTTGTTGTCCTGCCGAACCTCCAGGTCTTTGGGCAAGAAATGAATTTTCGGGGATAACTGGAGTCGCTCCATGGGGCGGACCTGCCGCCAAAGGCTTAATTGCTCCGGCGTGATGGAGTGCAGGCCGTAGGCAATACGGAACTGCTCGGAAACCTGGTCAGTTTTAGCCTGGTCATGGGCCAGAATCACCAGGGCGTTATCGGGAGTGAGAGCCTGGAAAAAGGAGCTGAGGCGTTCGGCATGGTACGGTGCCAGTTGAAACTCTCCCCGGCGGATCTCGGCAGCCGGGTAGTGGCGCCATTGTTTCAGCAGGTGCAACGCCAGATCACGGGGCGAGTCCTGGTGGGGCATATATTCCTGGACGCTTAACAGGTTGTGGAATGAGGCATACAGCTCGGGATCCAGGGCTTGCTTCCGAACGGTGGCAAATGCTGCGAAGAGCTCAGCGATGAGCTGGTCGACTTGGTCCACCCCTTGCTGGGTCAGGGAGGCGGTAACGGAGAGGGTCTGCTGCCCACCGATCCCCAGGCCGGAGCCAAGCTGTACCTGATAGATGAAGCCACGCTCCCGCAACTGCTGTTGCAGCGAGCCCGGCGACTGGTGATCCAGGATATATTGCAGGTACTCCACGGGCTTGTAGTGCCCCATAGCGCTGTCCTGGGGCAAAGGAATCAGCAGGTTAAGGGTTGCTGCTTCACCTTGGGTTTGAATGTCGATCCGGGCAGGCAGGCGGGAGGAGTCCAGCAAGGCTGGAGCTGCGTAGGCTTGAGCCTGTTTTTTAGGCAGGTGGCCAAAGGCTTCTCGAGCCATCTGTTCCAGTTCATCCAGGGGTTGCTGGCCGACCACCACCAGGCGCATCCGCTCGGGGGAGTAATGGCGCTGGATGAAACTCACCGCTTCGGTATGTAACTGTTCGGGTGAGAGGTGGCCGAGGCTCTCGCGGCTGCCAGGGGCAAATTGGCGAAAGGGGTGATCTGGGGCGGTGATCGCCGTGAGCGGCTGGCGGTAGCGCCAGACGGTTTTGTTGCGTACCAGGGAGAACTCTTCGTCAAGGATCTTGATCTCACCGGCGAGGGCCTTGGCAGAAAAGCGGGGTTTCTCCAGCAGCTGACCGAACCGCATCAGGGCTTCGGCCAAAGCGTCGCTATTCAAACTGGCCTGGTAGCGGGTGAACTCATAGCTGGTTTGTCCGCCCTGCTTGCCGCGATGGGCGGAAATGAACTTGCGGAAACTGCCGTCCGGCTTGCTGCTATCCCCCAGTAAAATGGCGTGTTCTACCAGATGCGCCAAGCCTCCCAAATGTTTCGGATCAGACAGGCTGCCAACGGCCACTTCCAGGGCAAAGGCACCCTGTCCGGCTCGGCGGTCGGAAACCAGCACGGTTTCGAAACCATTATCCAAAACGACATGGCGATAATCGCGATGGTCAAAGGCCGGTTTGACGATGGCGTGGGCAAGAGAGCTGAGCAGGCACAAGCACAACATCAGGCCGGCACGAACGCTCAGTCCCTGAGATGAAGTCTGAGGCATAGGCTATTTGGGTCGGTAATGGAGGGGAAGTGGCTGTTACCGTATCGGGAAGCGATTGCTCAGACAATCAAAAGCCTGTTGTAAGTTGTTGATATTATGTAAGTTGGTGTAAGTGGGATGTCTGCGGCTGGCGACTGGTTGTCAAAATATTGGCGCTATTTTCGTGCAAGATGAAGGAGTTAGGCATCAGCTCGACCAACAGGGCCAGGATGACTTTTTGGTTAGGAAACCAAGGTCCGTAAGGAGACTAAAACTGTGGAAGGCAAACAGGAGAGGGTAGAAGCCTAAGGCCTGGATTATTCCTCCAGAGGAGCAGAGGAATAATCCAGGCCAGTGTTTAAACCAGGCAGCCTGGTTGTCGCTTTCTGTCTGCTTTATTTCTGGGCCAGGAGGGCTTTGGCTTCTTCCTGCCATTTGTCGGAGTTTTTCACTCTGCCGATCTTGGCCAAGGCTTGCTTGTCTGCTTCGTTGGGTTCGGCAATTTGCTGGTAACGGGTAATCCCTGCGTTATTCAGCTTTTTAGACAGTGCCGGTCCGATGCCCGTGAGTTTGGTCAGGTCATCCCCTTCGGTGGGGGTGCTTTTGGCGGCTGCTTTGCTGGTGCTCTTGGCCGCGGGCTTGCTGGCTGCTTTCTTGGGGGTAGCGGCTTTTTTCGGGGTGGCGGGTTTGTCAGAAGCGGCTTTGGCTGGCGCCTTGGGCTTGGCCGGGGTTTTGTTGGCAGCCTTCACGACTGCGGGAGAGGCAACCGTGGGCTGAGGCTCTACGGGTTCGACAGAAGCCTCGGATTCAGACGCTGACTTTTTCAGGGAGGGCAGGGGGATGCCCAGCTTCTCGGACAGTTGCTCCTGCAGGTT
>JAJUGC010000223.1 GCA_029268325.1 Gammaproteobacteria bacterium
CAGGGTGGACAGTTCCCAGTCGAGAATGGCCATAACCTTGGGTTCGGTCGGATGAAGGATCAGGTTGCCCAGGCGGAAATCACCGTGGGCGATGGCGCACTCGTCGGTGGCCGGGATGTTTTCCGGCAGCCAGGCCATGAGTTTTTCCATGGCGGGCATGTCACCGGTGCGGGACGCCAGGTATTGCTTGGTCCAGCGGCTCACCTGACGCTCGACATACGCCTCGGGGCGGCCGTAACCGGATAATCCCACTGCGTTGACATCCACCCGGTGCAAATCCGCCAGGGTGTCGATGGCCGAGAAGTGGATGGGCTGACGCTCCGCCCGGTCCACCGCCAGCAGGGCCGGATGGCTGATAATGCGGCCTTCCACATAATCCATCACGTAAAACGGGGTGCCGATGATGCTGTCGTCCTCGCACAGGAAACGGGCCGGCGGCACCGGCAGATCGGTATGATCGGCCAGGGCGCGGATGATCTGGTATTCCCGTTCCACCATGTGGGCCTTGGGCAGCACCTTGCCGGGCGGCTTCTTGCGCAGCACGTAGCGGCGCTGGCCTACCTCCAGCAGGTAGGTGGGGTTGGACTGTCCGCCCTGGAACTGCAACACCCGCAGCTCACCCTCGAACTCGGGCAAGTGCTGGCGCAGGTAGGCGGCCAGTTTCTGCTCGTCGAGTCGGTGCGCTTCCAGTACTTCTACTAGTTGGGGAGCGATGCTCATGGTTTTGTTACACCTAAATGGTTATAAGCGGATTTGTGGGCGATTTGTTGAGATGGCGTTCATCGGAACGAAGGGCTCTGCCGGCACTAATACTTCCCCCTTTCTTAAAGGGGGATTGAGGGGGATTTCCTCAGACAGACTCGGAACCGCAAGCCCCTATCAGCTGCTGCATATTCCCGTTCCTTGCCAGCCCATATCCCACAACATGCGGTACAGTCGGCGTAGGATGTATCCGGGTGCTCTGCAGAAATCCCCCCTAGCCCCCCTTTACCAAAGGGGGGAACTCAATGTGCTGGTCTGAAAACTCCGACCTTCACGAGCCTCAATCAACAAACCGTCTCGCCACCGTCCGCTACGATCACCTGTCCGGTCACGTAGGCACTGGCGGGGCAGGCCAGGAACACCGCGAGCCCGGCGATATCGATCGGGTCGCCGATGCGGCGCAGCGGGGTTTTCTCCTCGGCGCGCTTGACCCGCACGGGGTCTTCCCACAGGGCCTTGGCGAAGTCGGTCTTGATCAGGCCCGGGGCGATGCTGTTGACGCGAATGTTCTTCGGTCCCCATTCCACCGCCAGGTTCCGGGCCAGGGCTGCTTCCGCCGCCTTGGACACGCCGTAGGTGCCGATGGTGGTATTGCCCCGCAGGCCAGCGATGCTGGACAGCAGGATCACTGAGCCGCCGCCCAGCTCCGCCATTTGCGGCAGCACCATATTGGTCAGCCAGAAGGTGCCCTTGACGTTGGTTTCCATGATCTTGTCCCAGGCCTCGTCGGTCATTTCCGAGGTGGGGCCGTACACGGGGTTGGTGGCGGCGTTGCACACCAGTACGTCAATGCGGCCCCAGGTTTCCAGGGTCTTGTTGACCAGGTTCTGCAGGTCGTCTTTTTTGCCCACGTGGCAGGGGATGGCGATGGCCTCAAAGCCCAGGGCCTTGAGTTCGTCCGCCACCTGCTCACAGGCGTCCGCCTTACGGCTGGACACCACCACTTTGGCGCCGCAACGGGCCAGCTCCTCAACGATGGAGCGGCCGATGCCTTTGGTGGAACCGGTGACCAGGGCCACCTTACCGGTCAGATCGAATAATGGATTGCTCATGGTGTGCCTCTTACTTCTGATCCCGGTATTGACGCATTTCCAGCTTGGCGATGGCGTCCAGATGCACTTCATCGGGACCGTCGGCCAGACGCAGGGTACGGACCTTGGCCCAAGCGGAGGCCAGGAAGGAGTCCTGGCTGACGCCAGCACCACCGTGGACCTGAATGGCACGGTCGATCACTTTCAGCGCCATGCTGGGGGCGAGCACCTTGATCATGGCGATTTCCTGACGGGCCACCTTGTTGCCCACGGTGTCCATCATGTGTGCCGCTTTCAGAGTCATCAGACGAGCCTGTTCGATTTCGATCCGGCTGCGGGCGATGTCTTTACGGACAGAATCAAAGTCGGAGAGCTTCTTGCCAAAAGCCACCCGCTCATTGGCACGCTTGCACATGGCTTCCAGGGCGCGCTCGGCGATCCCGATGGTACGCATGCAGTGGTGAATCCGGCCCGGCCCCAAGCGGCCCTGGGCAATTTCGAAACCTCGGCCTTCACCCAGTAGGATGTTGGAAACCGGCACCCGTACGTTGTCATACTGGATCTCGGCGTGGCCATGGGGCGCATGGTCATAGCCGAACACGGTCAGCGGGCGGATCAGTTTCACGCCAGGCGTGTCCAGGGGCACCAGGATCATGGACTGCTGCTTGTGCTTCTCGGCGGTGGGGTCGGTCTTGCCCATTACAATGGCAATCTTGGTGGTGGTGGTCATGGCACCGGAGGACCACCACTTGCGGCCATTGATCACGTATTCGTCGCCTTCGCGGCGGATTTCACACTCGCTGTTGGTGGCATCAGACGAGGCCACATCCGGCTCGGTCATGGAAAAACACGAGCGGATCTTGCCTTCCAGCAGGGGCTTGAGCCACTGTTCCTGCTGCTCTTTGTTGCCGTAGCGGGCGATGGTTTCCATATTGCCGGTGTCGGGGGCGTTACAGTTGAACACCTCCGGCGCCACCAGGGAGCGGCCCATGATTTCGCACAGGTGTGCATACTCGAAGTTGGTCAGGCCTGCACCGAACTCACTGTCGGGCAAAAACAGGTTCCACAGCCCCTGGGCCTTGGCCTTGGCTTTCAGCTCTTCCAGGATGGGGGGCGGCGCCCAACGGTTGTCGGAATTTTCCACTTGCTCGTGGAACAGGTGCTCGTTGGGATAGATGTGTTCATCCATGAAGGCAATCAACTGTTCCCGCAGTTGCTGGGCTTTCTTCGAGAGTTCAAACATCATCGTTATCCTTATTGTCATGGGCCGCCCATTGGCGGCATGGCTTTTGGTTTGCCTTCGTTGTTATTGGTCTGCTTGCCGCCCTCAGAGCGGCATACCCTCGGGGTTTTCACTACCGGAGCGCAGGCGGAAGGTACCTTCGGCAATGGCCAACAGGTTTCCGTTTTGATCCCGCACTTCACCGGTGCTGTTAAAAATCCGGCGACCACCGGCCCGTTTGATCCCCGTCACCTGGATCACGCCCCCGGTGCATTGCCCGGTAAACGTGGTGGTCAAAGACAGGGTGATGGCCTTGCGCATGCGCCCGGGATAGGGGCAATAGGTGCCGGCTTCGGCGAGTGCCACATCCAGCAGGGAGGTCAACACCCCGCCGTGAATCACACCGGCCAGGTTCAGGTGCTGGGGCTGGATCTCCAGCTCGATCACTGCGCGCCCGTCTTCCCAGGCCACTTGCCGGTAGCCCAGTAGGTTGTGAAAACCAGGGAGATCCTTGCCGCCGCTGATCATGCTGTTGACGGCCAGGGACTGCTGTTGTTCCGACATCACGTACCTCCTCAGACCTTCATGCCCGGCATGTTGAGGGATGCGGTGTTACCCCCATCCACAGGCAAGGCCTGGCCGGTGATGTAGCTGGCATCGTCGCTGGCCAAAAAGGCGATGGCGGCGGCGATTTCCTCCGGCCGGCCATAGCGACGCAACTCGCAGCGGGAACCCAGTTTGTGGACCTTGTCGTTGGCACGGGCGTAATCGAACACGGGTTTGGTCATGCCGGTTTCCACTAGGCCGGGACACACCGCATTCACCCGCACGCCCGCTTCGCCCAGATCGCAGGCAGCGGTCATGGTGAGATTGATCACACCGGCCTTGGAGGCACTGTAGGCGTTGCCACCCGCGCCGGAACGGATGCCGGCCACGGAGGCGGTGTTGACGATGGCGCCCTTGCGGCGCGCCCGCATATGGGGGCTGACATGCTTGATGAAGAGCATCGGGCCGATCAGGTTCACGCCCAGCACTCGTTCCCACTGGGCCCGGTCCTGTTCGGTGATATCCATGTGACCACCGGCCACACCGGCGTTGTTGCACAAAACATCGATCTGACCGAAGCGTTCCAGAACCTCCGCCACGGCTTTTTCCACGGCGGGCTCGTCGGAGACATCCAGAACCAGAGTCAGGGCCTCGGCAGTGGCGGGTAACAGGGAGGCGGTTTCCGCCAGACCTTCCGCCGACCAATCAATCAGGGCCAAACGGGCTCCTTCATCGGCTAATCGCCGTGCCGTAGCTCGACCAATGCCGCTACCGGCACCGGTGATGATCGCTACACAGCCTTGAAATCGCATACTCTTCAGGCTCCTTCGTTCTCATGGGAACGACTTTTATGGTTATTTTGCCTTTAATTTGTCAGCAATGCGGTTTAGAGTCAATATTATTGAAAGCCAGTTTCGCACAATAAAACAAAAATAGGACATAGAACCGCAAAATGCCAATGACAACGAACGAACTGCCTATCTACGCCCCCATTTTTGAAAATGAAACCTTCGACCCCATCGGCCAGCGGATTCAGGAGTATGAGCTAAACCAACCCGACAAGGTGGCCCTCTACGACCAAGGTCGTAGCGTCACCTGGCAAGAGCTGGTGGGTCAGGTCAACGCCATTGCCAACCGGCTCAGGGCCTGCGGCTTACAGGTCGGCGACAAGGTGGCGGGGCTGTCTGAAAACAGCGCCGAGTATGTGGCCCTGTATCTGGGCAC
>JAJUGC010000224.1 GCA_029268325.1 Gammaproteobacteria bacterium
CGCTACACTCAACAACAGTTTCTACCCCTAACTGCTGCCAGGGCAAAAGTGCAGGATCTTTTTCCGATAGGAACCTAATTTCCCGACCATTCCACAAGATGCGATCTTTTTCCCGGCGAATATCTCCTTGTGGGCGGTTCTGGATGGAGTCATGCTTCAGGAGGTAGATCAGATTATCCAGATCGGATATATCGTTAACAGCAACGACCTCCACATCTTCCCCATCCGAGGTGTCACCCAGCTCCATCAGATTGCGTAGCACCAAACGCCCGATGCGGCCAAACCCGTTAATCGCAATTTTCTTAGCCATGTTCCCTATCCCTTGTAGGATAAACCGAGCCCCAGGCTTACCCTTTGTTTGGTCAGTCATGGGTGAAACGGAGCAAGGTTTGTTCCAGCCCGTTCAACTGAACTGGCCGTGGCGACCGACACCCATAGCCAACAAAGGGAATGATGGCTACGCCAAGTCAATGCGGGTATCAAGGTAGATATCCTGTATGGCATTCAAGAGCTCTACGCCTTCTTCCATTGGCCGTTGAAAGGCCTTTCGACCACAGATCAGGCCCATACCACCGGCCCGTTTGTTGATAACGGCTGTTCGAACCGCCTGGGCCAGATCGTTTCGGCCAGAGGACTCGCCCCCTGAATTGATCATGCCGGCACGCCCCATAAAGCAGTTTGCGACTCGGTAACGCACCAAGTCGATAGGGTGCTGGGAACTTAATTCGTTGTATATTCTCTCGTGGGTTTTACCGAAACTCAGGGCACGATAGCCACCGTTTACGGTCGCCTGTTTCTGCTTGACGATATCCGCCTCTAGAGTTGCCGCCAGATAGTTTGCCTGGCCGGACAAATCTGCGGCGGTGTGGTAATCCGTTCCTTCGTGCTTAAAGGCATCATTGCGTAAATAAGCCCAAAGCACGGTGACCATACCCAGTTCATGGGCGTAGGCAAAAGCCTGGCTGATCTCCTGGATCTGCCTGCGACATTCTGGGGATCCGTAATAAATGGTGGCGCCCACACCCAGAGCCCCCAGGGCAAAAGCCTGGTCCACGCTGGCAAATAGGGTTTGGTCATGATGATTGGGGTAGCTGAGCAGCTCGTTATGATTGAGTTTCAAAATGAAAGGGATCTTGTGGGCATATTTCCTTGCCACCGCGCCCAGTACACCCAAGGTGGAAGCAACAGCACTACAGCCGCCTTCCAGAGCCAGTTCCACAATGGATTCAGGCTTGAAATAAATGGGGTTCACGGCAAAGGAGGCACCGGCCGAATGCTCCACGCCCTGATCGACCGGGAGAATGGATAAGTATCCCGTGCCGGCCAACCGGCCATGGTTGAATAGGGCTTGCAAACCTCCCAAGACTCGTGGAGGACGGTCGCTCTCTAACAGAACCCGATCGATAAAGTCCGGGCCGGGTGCATGTAGCAAGGACCGGGGAATACCTTCACAGGTGTGAGTCAGCAGGGTTTCAGCTTCATCGCCAAGTAGGGAGAGTAGGTCCATGGGATTCTCCTTGCCAAAGTCAGGAACAAAGTTGAATTCCAATTCCTTGTAACTGTTACAGACAGACCAGGGATGTCACTGCAAAATTTTCAAAGCCCCCCAATACAATAATGTTGCGCCACTAAACCTGAGTGACTGCCTGGAGCTCATCGGCTTGAACCGGCTTGGTCCTGCTAACCCGCTGGGTGAGCTCTTCAATGGCGGGGAGGTCAGCCAACTCGCCGCCTTCGGTGCCCATAGCGGCCGCAGCGCAGGCCACGCCAAAACTTAAGGCTTCATTTGGGGACGGATTGCGCAGCCATCGGCTCACGAAACCTGCAACGAAGCAGTCGCCGGCTCCACTTGGATTCCGCTTATGCACCCGAGGTGCCGTTACTCCATAGATGGTGTGCCGGGTGGCGAGAAATGCTCCCTGGGGCAGGGTGACAATCAAGGCCTCAATGGGGTATCGATCCAGAATCCGGAGTGCCTGCTGCTGAGCCTGTCGGGCTGTCAGGCTGGGAGACTCCGCTAGTTCCTCAAATTCGGTTTGATTCAGGCGTAACAGGGCAACACCTTGTACCAAGGCATCGAGAATTTGAGGGGGCGGAGCATCCAACAACATGGGCACTTGGGTTGCTTTTGCTATCGCGGCCACCCGGCCATAAAAAGCCTGATCCAGCCCACCCGGCAAACTCCCGCTCACTACTAGAAAGTCGGAAGCCTCCAGCTCATCTTGAAGTACAGCTAAACACTGGCCTGCCTCACTGGAGCTAAGCGTGGGGCCAGGAAGGACAAAACGATAAACATCGGATTGCTCAGCCTCGGTCACCATAAAACTTTCCCGCGTCTCGCCCCGGATGGGAATGGGGCGTTGCTCAATGTGCTCTTTTTTCAGCATTTGCCGAAGGCGTGAGCCGGAAAATCCGCCGTAGGGATACAGGGCGACGACCTTTTCCCCTAAACGGTGCAGCATGCGAGCGACGTTTACACTCCCTCCGCCGGGATACAACCGGGGCTGACCGCAGCGTAGTTTGCGCTGGGGTTCGAGTTTTGCGACTTCTGTGGAGATGTCCACGGTGGGGTTCATCGTTAGAGTGAGAAATCGTTGTTTTCGTATGGATGAACACATGGCATACCTGGGGGGGACATTAGAATTGTGGGTGGAATTAACGCTGCTCGATCATGGGATGATGAGCAAGTTACAGGCCATTCCAAATCCGCAAAACTAAAGAAATGGAAAGGGTACGGTCGGCTTGAACCGGTCAGTATATTGAGAAGAGGGCAATTAAGGGGGGCGTCCTATGTCTGTCGGTGATATCTGTAATCGCGAAGTCATCTGTGTTGAACGCCATGTAGACCTTGAAGATGCTGTTCGGCTAATGCGCAAGCACCACGTTGGCGATTTGGTGGTCGTCGAGGAGCGAGACGGTGCCCGTTATCCCGTTGGGATTGTCACAGATCGAGACATTGTTGTAAGGGTTATTGGCCTGGGGCTCCCCTTGGAGGAGTTTTCCATCGAGGATGTGATGACCCATGACCTGGCTACGGCCTTGGAGTCCGACCCGGTACCTGAAACCCTGCGCCGCATGCGTGAGAAAGGGGTACGCCGTTTGCCGATTGTGAACGAAAACAATCAGTTGACAGGGATTCTGACCGCAGACGACATGATCAATATGTTAGCGGAAGATATCAGCAACCTGGCTCAACTGATCAGGAACCAATATCACAGAGAAGTGCGGCGAACTGTTCCTGATAAGGAGACGGTCGAATAACGTTCTGCCTTAGCTTTTACCTCCAGTTCAGCCTGTCACGTCGGCCGGCAGCGCTTGAATAGGGTTTGAAATAATCTACAAGGGAAGAAGCAGGTCATGGCGAGTTCAGGCGAAATCAGGTAATATTTCGCCTTATGAAACTTCCTCAAAATGCTTTATCACTGATCTATAACTCCCTGTTCCCAACGGAAAAGGCAAAGGACTCGGAGGCCTTGCCGCCAACCGAATATACGGTTGACGAGCTTGCGCGCGCCGCAGGCACTACGGTGCGTAACGTTCGGGCCTATCAGGATCGCGGCCTTCTGCCGCCTCCGGAGCGTCGGGGGCGTACCGGCATCTACTCTGATCTGCACCTGTCCCGGCTACGCCTGATTGGTAACCTGCTGCAGCGGGGTTATAGTCTCTCCAATATCAAAGAAATGGTAGGGGCCTGGGAGCAGGGCTCCGATCTGAGCCAGCTTCTGGGTTTGGAAAAAGCGATTACCACGCCCTGGACCACCGAAGTTCCCAGCCATATGAGCCGGGAAGAAATGCTCGACCTGTTTGATGGCGAGCTCACCGAAAAAAATTTGAAGCGGGCAATCGATCTGGGCCTGGTGCAGCCGGCCCGCAATGGATATCGTGTCAATCAGCCCCGCCTGTTAAATGCTGGTGCCGAGCTGGTTCGGTTGGGTGTACCGCTTTCTGAACTGTTTGACATCTTGCAGGCCCTGCGGGGAAATGTAGAGCGGGTTGCCCAGGAACTGGTCGGACTGGCTGTTCCCTTGATCGACCACTATGGCGGGCAAGTGCCGCCCAATGAAGATTTACCGCAGTTGGCGAACCTGATCTGGCGTTTACGGCCTCTGGCCCTGATTGCAGTTGAATCAGAAGTGCAGCGTGCTCTGGAAGCCGCCGCCAACAAATTCCTTACGGAACGGGTCGCAGACCTGTTTCGCCATGCTGAAGTCCCATCACCACAAGCAAACCCAGCTTCAGACGCTGCAACGACAGACGAAAACAGGAAAAAGGACTAGGTCAACTTGTCCTTTCTCCTGTTGGTCAGAAAAGCTTATTCCGCTTTTATCGACCTCTACTGGCGGCTTTTGGCTTTGATGGCTAATTCGGAATTTTCCAGCATTTCGAAGCCATCTGTAGCCAGCTCCCCTAAACGACGGTTCACCGTTCGAATGGTCTCATAAACGGTTTGGGCGGCCTCTCGATGCTTTTCCTGAGCATTGAGTAAGCTCTCCGAAGGAGCCTTACCACTGGCCAGCAGGCTGAAGACGGAGTCGGCCACTGAAAGGTGGATTTGCTCGATATTGGACACGGCAGTGTCAACTCCGGCCTGGATGAAGTCCTTGGCCGTTTCTGTATAGGTGATGAACTTCCGCATAAATAATCCTTTCTATATCTCTGTCATGCCGCGCCGGCGCTTCTGGCAGGTTACTTCATGTTGATGGAATCAGCTTGCCTCAATGTTTATTAAGGCCTCTCCAAAAACGGTTTAGCC
>JAJUGC010000225.1 GCA_029268325.1 Gammaproteobacteria bacterium
CGGTGAAGCCACCCTTGACCTTGCCATTGATAACGCCTTTGACCACAGCCTGTTCTTCGAAAGCCTTCTCCAGGTCTTTCCAGGCTTCAGCGCGCTTCGCCTTCTCACGGGACAAACGGGTTTCACCGAAACCGTCTTCCACCGCGTCGAGAGCTACATCAACCTCGTCTCCGACCTTGATATTCAGTCGTCCGGCGTCGTCAAAGAATTGGGAAGCAGGGATCACGCCTTCGGATTTCAGACCGGCATGAACAGTTACCCAGTCGCCATCGATGTCAACGATCGTTCCCTTGACAATCGAACCCGGCTGCATATCAATTTCTTTCAGGCTTTCTTCGAAAAGTTCAGCAAAGCTCTCGCTCATTTGATTTCCTACGTGGTCAAAATACGTTTTCATTCCGCATCGCCAGCAAACGCGGTCAGTTCAACAATGGCCTCGTCCGGGTATCACTGGCTCAGCCCGGGGAAGCCCCTTTATTTTCTAAGTGCTGGATTTTTCTGCCCAAACGCCTAGAATGATTTTTAAAACCTCTTCGATTGAATGCCCGGTCGTATCCACGACCACCGCGTCATCCGCCGGTTTTAGCGGCGCCGTGGCGCGATTCATGTCCTGCTCGTCCCGCGCTTTCAACTCTTCTAAAAGGGCCGAAAGTTTAACATCTTGCCCTTGCTGCTTCAACTGATTAAAACGTCGCCGGGCCCGTTCTTCAACGCTTGCAGTGAGAAAAATTTTGCAGGGCGCATCCGGGAAGACTACAGTCCCCATGTCCCTTCCGTCTGCAATTAATCCCGGCGGCTGACGGAAATCCCGCTGCCGCTGTAACAGGGCGGCCCGCACCTCGGGAATCGTGGCAATGCTGGACGCATGACGCCCCGTCTCTTCGGTACGCAACTCGGCGGTGACATCCTCTCCAGCCAGGAACACCCGGGGCGGCTCGCCAACGCTGGATGGCCGAAACTCCACATCCAATTGGCTGGCCACCCGAACCAGATCCGGCACACTGTCCAGACTCACTCCCTGCTTCAGGGCGCCAAGGGCGGTCAGCCGATAGAGTGCTCCGCTATCCAATAGCCGCCAATTCAAGTGATTGGCCAGCAGTTGAGTGAGTGTACCCTTGCCCGCCCCACCGGGGCCGTCCAGGGTAATGACAGGTGCCTGGATATTGTCTGCCATCAGTCTTCCTCGACTCTCAGTTGAATACCCACTTCCTGGGCCAGCTCGACAAAGTTCGGAAAGGACGTCGCCACGTTGGCGCAGTCCCGGATCACAATTTCACCCTGGGCCCGCAACGAGGCCACCGCAAAGGACATGGCGATCCGGTGGTCGCTGTGGCTATGCACTTCACCACCGCCCATGGGGCCGCCCTGGATAATGATCCCGTCGGGCTTGACCTCGGTTTTTACACCCAGCGTGGTCAGGCCATCGGCCAT
This sequence comes from Gammaproteobacteria bacterium, assembly GCA_029268325.1. GTDB lineage: Bacteria > Pseudomonadota > Gammaproteobacteria > Pseudomonadales > Oleiphilaceae > JAEZAA01. The sequence goes on from JAJUGC010000225.1 coordinate 1,432, forward strand.
CACCTGGATGCGGTCGCTTTCCTTCACCCGCAACTCTTCAGCACCAGTCAACACAGTGGTTCCTTCGGCACAGGCCGCCGCAATGAAGATGGCGGGAAATTCATCAATAGCCAGGGGAACCTGATCCTCGGGAATCTGGATGCCTTTCAGGGGCGCATAGCGCACATGGATGTCCGCTACCGGCTCGCCGCCGACTTCACGCTCATTAAGCACCTCCAGATCCGCCCCCATCAAACGCAGGATGTTGATCACCCCAATCCGGGTCGGGTTAATCCCCACGTGTTCGATCATCAGATCGGAACCCGGGGTAATAACCGCTGCCACCATAAAGAAGGTGGCAGAAGAGATATCGCTCGGCACGTCAATCTTGGTGCCCTGCAAGCGGCCACCACCTTGCAGGCTGATCTTATTGCCCTCAACCTGTACTTCGTAGCCGAAGCCGCGCAGCATCCGTTCGGTATGATCCCGTGTCGGAGCCGGCTCGGTCACAGAAGTGACACCCTCAGCATAGAGGCCGGCCAGTAACAGGGCCGATTTCACCTGGGCACTGGCCACCGGCATATCGTAGTGGATCCCCTTCAGGCGCTGACCACCAAAAATGGTCAAGGGCGGGCGTCCGCCTTCTCCGGTCTGGATTTTCGCACCCATGAGCCGCAGGGGCTGGGCCACCCGCTCCATGGGGCGCTTGGACAAGGACGCGTCGCCCGTCATGACGCTGTCAAAGCTTTGTCCGGCGAGCAGGCCGGAGAGCAGGCGCATGGAAGTACCCGAGTTCCCCAGATAGAGAGCTCCCGGTGCAGGTTTGAGGCCATGCAGGCCTTTGCCGTAGATTTTGACACGGCCGTCCACGGGGCCTTCGATCACGACTCCCATATCGCGAAAAGTCTGCAAGGTCGCCAGGCTGTCCTCGCCTTCAAGGAATCCTTCCACCTCCGTCACTCCCTCGGCAAGAGAGCCCAGCATGATGGAACGGTGGGAAATGGACTTGTCGCCCGGTACCCGGATTCTGCCCTGCACCGAACCGCCCGGCTGCAGATAATAGGTCACTTGTCGAGTATTCATAGTCGCGATGTAGGATTTTCCTTCCAGTATTTTGTTGAAGTGTTCCCGCGCAGCCTTGGCCCGAGTGAACACGCCCAGCAATGTTTCTCCGTCGCCACGCTCGATCGCCTCCCGCACGCTTTGCAGCCCTTGGGAGAAGTGATCCAGCACGCGGAGCGTGGCATCCCGGTTGGTTAAAAAAATATCATGCCACATGACCGGGTCACTGGCGGCGATCCGGGTAAAGTCCCGAAATCCACCGGCGGCATAACGAAAAATCTCTTTATTGTCTCCTTCTCCTGCCAGTGTATCCACTAGGGAAAAGGCAATCAGATGGGGCAGATGGCTGGTTGCTGCGAGGACCTCGTCATGGCGTTCCACCGACATGTGCAACACTTCTGCACCGGTGGACTGCCACATCCGGGTAATCAGAGCTTCCGCCTTGGCATCCGTATCCTGCAGCGGGGTCAGTATAACCTTGTGCTTGCGAAACAGCTTCTCGTCCGCCGCCAGGATGCCACTTTTTTCGGAACCTGCAATCGGATGGCCCGGTACGACCAATGGCGGCACCCGGCCATACACCTTGCGTACACTGTCGACAAAGCAGCCCTTGACACTGCCCACATCGGTAATGATGGCCGACTCGCCAAGATGGGGCTTGACCTCTGCCAGCACCGACTCCACCGCTCGCACCGGCACCGCCAGGACCAGGATGTTCGCTCCCTGCACGGCCTCAGCCAAAGTGTCCGCAGCCAGGTCAACCACGCCCAGCTCCTGCCCCTTACGGGCATCGCCGGGGCGCTGGTCATACCCCACCACTTGTTCGGCAAACCCGGACAGGCGCAATGCTTTTGCCAGGGACCCGCCGATCAGGCCCAGACCAATGACGGTCAGTCGCCGAACCTGGGGCTGCTCGAAACGAAACGGGGCTTGTGCCATATGGGAGTCCTGTCAGCCAAATCCTATGGTCACACCACTTCCGCCAGGGCTTTCAGGAAAATTTCATTTTCCTGTTCCGTACCAATGGAAACCCGCAGATGGTTGGGCATGCCGTAGTTACCAACGGGCCGTACAATGACTCCCTTTTGGAGCAGCGCCTGATACAAGGGCCCCGCTGGCCGCCCCATGTCGACACACACAAAGTTGCCCACAGAAGGAATCCAGCTCAGTCCCAATGCTTCCAGCCCGGAACAAATCTGCACCATGCCCTTGGCATTGGCCTCCACGGAGGCACGGACATAGTCCTGGTCTTCCAGAGCCGCCACCGCCGCTTCCAGGGCCAGGCTATTGACGTTAAAGGGCTGGCGCACCCGGTTCAGCACATCTGCCACCTGCGGATGGGATACCGCATAGCCCACCCGCAGTGCCGCCAGGCCGTAGGCTTTCGAAAACGTCCGGGAAACGATCAGGTTCGGATACTGCTCCAGGTAATCCATGCTATCGAGAAAGCCTTCCTGGGTGACGTATTCAATGTAGGCCTCGTCCATGACCACCAGCACCCGCTCAGGAACAGCTTGCAAAAACCGCTCGAAGGCCTGCGTATCGAACCAGGTGCCCGTCGGGTTGTTGGGGTTGGCCAGGAAGATCAGCTTGGTCTTGTCCGTCACCGCCTGGGCCATGGCCTCCAGGTCATGGGCATAGTTACGCGCCGGGACTTCAACGGCCTTGGCACCAACCGCCTGGGTCACGATGGGATAGACGGCAAAGGAGTACTGGGAAAAGATGATTTCCGAACCCTGGTTGGCAAAGGCCCGTGCAATGATTTCCAGTACATCATTGGAACCGTTGCCAAGGGTGATCTGATTCAGTTCGACCTGGTGCTTGTCAGCCAGCTTCTGCTTCAGGCGAAAGCCATTACCGTCCGGATAGCGGGTCAGCTCCGGCAGCACTTTTGCAATGGCTTCCTGCACTTTGGGGCTGGGCCCCAAGGGGTTTTCGTTGCTGGCGAGCTTAACGATATTGCTGATCCCTAGCTCCCGCTCCAACTCCTCAACCGGCTTGCCCGGCACATAAGGCTGCAGTCCCTGTACGCCCTGAACCGCCAGCTTCAAGAAATCAACACTCATTGGACACCTTTAACAGAAGTAGGTTATTGACCAGCCCAAAACTATAGAACGCCGATGGGATAGGAACCCAGATGCTTCAGCTCTACCGCATCCTCACCAATCAGCTCCAAGGCCTGTTTTACCGTGGGGCTCTCGATATGCCCTTCCAAATCAATGAAAAACACATAGGCCCAGGTACCACTCGGCGATGGCCGGGTTTCAATACGGGTCAG
>JAJUGC010000226.1 GCA_029268325.1 Gammaproteobacteria bacterium
AGGTTATTCCCCCGGACGTGATTGACCGGCCCAAGGGCTATTTCCCGGTCCCGGCACTCAAGTACCTGCGGGGGGAGTTCCTGGCCTGGGTGCAACAGGCCCTGACTTCGGCCACGGCGCGCCGGCGCGGTCTGTTCAACCCCCGGTATGTCGAGCGGTTACTGACCGCACCGGAGCAGCACCTGACCCCCTTGAATGGCTCCAAGCTCTGGCAGCTGGGACTGCTGGAGCTCTGGTTGCAGGCCCATGATCTCTAGTCCGCAAGCCGTCAACCGGAAGGCCGCACTAAAGTGGCCGGGCCGCTCCCCGGACAAGCCGGAGGCCCTGCGGAATATGCGCCATTAACTGTGAGGAACACAAACCAATGTCTGATCGTCCGGGTGTACTGGAGCAGCGCCTGCAAAGGCATCTGCCACCCAGTTACGACCACCTGAAGTCCAAACTGGAGCGGAGTGGCGAAGCCAAGCTCATCGAGAATGCTGTGGTGGATTGCGGCTGGGGCCGCCTGATCATGGGGCAGACCTTTCGTTCGCCCCGGGATATCGCCGAGGCCTTGCTGGACGAGGACAATGGGCGGCGGGATATCGCCCTGTATGTGAGCGAACCCCACATTGTGCTGTCCTACGCGCCACAGAACCTGTTTCTGGACCCTTCCGATACCTACCGGCTTTGGCTCAACACCTACCGGGCCGCCCCCGCCATGCCGAAGGGGTTTATTGTCCGGCGTGTCCAAAGCCAGAGCGATGCCCACGCCATGAACGGGCTCTACATCAAACGGGGCATGGTGCCCACCGATATCAACCTGATCTATCAGGAGCGCACGGCCCGGACCCATGTCTTTCTGGTGGCGGAGGACTGCGCCAGTGGCCAGATCATTGGCACCGTGATGGGGATCAACCACCAGGAAGCCTTCAATGATCCGGAAGCAGGCTCCAGCCTGTGGTGCTTGGCGGTGGATCCCCAGGCCCGCTATCCCGGCGTGGGCGAGGCCCTGGTCCGGCAGCTGGCGGAGTATTTTCAGACCCGCGGCCTGAACTATATGGACCTGTCGGTGATGCACGATAACCGCAACGCCAAACGGCTTTACGAAAAGCTGGGCTTCCAAAAGATCCAGACTTTTGCTGTGAAGAACAAGAACCTGTTCAATGCCCGCCTGTTCTTAGGGCCGCAACCGGTGGAAGCGCTCAATCCTTATGCCCGCATCCTGGTGGATGAAGCCCTGGCACGGGGCATTATGGTGAATGTACTGGATGCGGAAGAGGGATATTTCGAGTTGAGTTCGGGTATCCGCAAGGTCGTCTGCCGGGAATCCCTGACCGAACTGACCTCGGCCATTGCCATGAGCCGCTGCCAGAACAAGCATGTCACCCATCGGCTCCTGCAACAGGCCGGGTTGTCCACGCCGGCCTATCGCCTGGCCAGCCACACGGAGGCCGATGAGGAGTTCTTGCATCAATACGGAACCATTGTGGTCAAGCCCGATAACGGTGAGCAGGGTGAGGGTGTCACCGTGGGAATCCGCACCCCGCAAGACATGCGCCAGGCCATCGAGCGGGCGCAGAACTGTGGCGGCAAGGCTTTGCTGGAATCCTTCCATGCCGGCCAGGACCTGCGGGTGGTGGTGATTGGGTACGAAGTGGTGGCGGCGGCGATTCGCCGGCCGGCAGAAGTGGTCGGTGATGGCCGGCACAGCATCCGCAAGCTGATCGAAAAGCAAAGCCGGCGCCGTTCGGCGGCCACCGGGGGCGAAAGCAAGATCCTGATTGACGATGAAACCCTGACCTGTGTGGAGGAGGCCGGCTTTGGCCTGGATACGGTCCTGCCGGCGGGACGGGTGTTGCCGGTGAAGAAAGCCGCCAACTTGCACAAGGGAGGCACCATCCACGATGTGACCGATGAGCTGCATCCGGCCCTGCGGGAAGCCGCGATCACTGCGGCCACTACCCTGGGGATCCCGGTGGTGGGGCTGGATTTCATGGTGCCCAGTCCCCGTGATGACCAGTATGTGATCATTGAGGCCAATGAGCGGCCCGGGCTGGCCAATCACGAACCCCAGCCCACGGCCCGCAAGTTTATCGACTTGTTGTTTCCCTATACCGTCAACGCCATGTGGGAAGCCAGACAGGAGTCGAACCGGAAGCCCGAAACCAGTGAGCAGTGACAGGAGGCTCCGTGATTGCAGCCATCCAGATTGATCAGGATTACCTCCGCGAGACCTTGCGCCAGCTGTTGGCAATCCCAAGTCCCTGCGGCTTTACCGATGAGGTGGTGCATTATGTGGGGGGGCGCCTGTCCGAGTTGGGGGTGCCTTATGGCCTGACCCGGCGCGGCACGATCCGGGCCACTCTGAGCGGACGGGAAGACAGCCCGGACCGGGCCGTGGTCAGCCACCTGGATACCATCGGCGCTATGGTGCGCCGGATCAAGCCGGACGGCCGCATTCTATTGGCACCTATCGGGCGCTGGTCCAGCCGTTTTGCGGAAGGTGCGCGGGTTACCCTGTTTGCGGAAACCGGCCCCCAGCGGGGCACGATTTTGCCGGACGTACACTGGGGTTGTAGCGGCGACAGTGGAGTGCAGGAACCCATGTCCAGCTGGGATACGGTGTTCCTACGCCTGGAAGCACCGGCGTTTTCCCAGCAGCAGGTGCGCGCCCTCGGGGTGGAGGTGGGGGACTATGTGGCCTTGGATACTCAGCCGGAGTTTCTGGACAACGGTTTTTTGATCGGCCGCCACCTGGACAACAAGGCAGGCACCGCCGCGCTGTTGGCGGCCATCAAGTGGATTTGCGATCGCAAGGTGAAGCTGCCCCTTAGCTGCCATCCCCTGTTTACCATTACCGAAACCGTGGGAACCGGCAGTGGCGGCGCCCTGTTTCCCGATGTGAGCGAACTGGTGACGGTGGATTTCGCCTCCATCCACCATTTCACCGAAGAAGCCGTACGGGGCGTGACCCTGGCACTGCAGGATGCCAGTGGTCCTTTCGACTACCATCTGACCCACCATTTGCTGAAGCTCTGCCAGCAGCATCAGATCCCGGTCCAGACCGCGATCCTGGAAGCCCACCACAGTGACTCCTCCTCTGCCATTGTGGCAGGCCACGATGTGCGCACCGCCGTGATTACCTGTGGCGGCCATGCCTCCCACAGTGTGGAGCGGGTACACATCGACAGCCTGTGCAACGTCGCCTGGTTGCTGGCGTCCTACCTGCAAAGCGGGCCGGTGTTCCGTCGGGACCAGCAGGTGATCGCGCCCTTGGATGGGTTTTCCCACCAGCTGGAGGCGGGACAGATTCCCTCCCAGGACAGCCGGCTCCCCAGTCCAGACGACCTGATCCGAGGATAAGCCATGGTGGCCGGGCCGAAGATCGACTGTGTTTACCTGCTGGAGCAGTTGCGGGCGCTGCTGGCGATTCCGAGCCCTTCCGGCTTTACCGACGAAGTGGTGCATTATGTGTCGGAAGAGCTGGCTAGGCTGGGCGTAGATGTGGCTATTACCCGGCGTGGCACGGTAATGGCGAAGCTCGCCGGACAGGACCGCCGTTATGGGCGGGCCGTGGCCAACCACCTGGACACCATCGGTGCCATGGTGAAGGGCATTAAGGACAACGGCCGTTTACAGATCTCACCGATAGGGACTTGGTCGAGCCGCTTTGCCGAAGGGGGCAAGGTGACCGTGTATGGCAAGCATCAGGGGTATCGGGGGCAGGTACTGCCCCGGATGGCGTCAGGGCATGCCTTCAATGAGCGGATTGACAGCCTGCAGGTGAGCTGGGAGTCGGTGGAAGTGCGCCTGAATGAGGACACCGCCAATGCAGAGCAGACCTGGCAACTGGGTATTCGCCCCGGTGACATTGTGGCCTTCGACCCCGACCCCGAGTTCAGTACCAATGGTTATCTGCTCTCCCGCCACCTGGATAACAAGGCCGGGGCCGCCGCCCTGCTGGCTGCGATCAAGGCCCTGAAGACACAGCCGCTGCAGCCCACCCTGGACTTGCACGTGCTCTTTACCATTACCGAAGAAGTGGGAACCGGGGCCTCCAGTGCCTTGCCCCTGGAAGTGGAGGAAATTGTCGGTGTGGATATCGGCCCGGTGGCGCCGGGACAGAACGCACGGGAGAAAGGCGTGACTCTCTGTGCCCAGGATACCAGCGGCCCCTTTGACCGCCACCTGACCGGCCACCTGCGCCAGCTGTGCCGCCAGCATCAAATTCCCTGCCGGATGGATGTGTTCCGCTATTATTACAGTGATGCCAATGCCGCCCTGATGGCAGGCCACGATGTGCGGGATGCCCTGATCACCTTTGGCACCGATGCCACCCACGGTTATGAACGGACCCATCTGAACAGCCTGGAGAGTGTAGCCCGCCTGATTGTCGCCTATGCACTCTCGCCGCCCTTGCAGCTCGACCGCAGAGATGAGATACAACGGGAAAGAGTGTAATCTTAAGGCAGCTGCCAAGGGCCTGTTTGTTTGGGAATGTTCTATAAATGCGCAAATTTGAAGAAGTACTGGTCGCGTTACGGCGCGTGATTCGTGCGACTGACCTGCATTCGCGCCAGCTTAGCAAGACCGTCGGCCTGACGGCACCACAGTTGCTGATCATGCAAAACATTCGTGATCTCGGCGCGGTGAAGATCAGCACCATTGCCCGCCGAGTCAGCCTGAGCCAGGCGACCGTCACCACAATTCTGGACCGGCTGGAAAGCCGGG
>JAJUGC010000227.1 GCA_029268325.1 Gammaproteobacteria bacterium
AAGCAGTAGAATTTTTCCTTACCTGGCTCTTCCTTGACCTTGAATGACTGGTTCTTTTCCCAGTAGGTCTGTACTTCTTGCTCGATTGTGCGCGGATGATAAAGTTCTTCCATCGTTCTCTAGCTTGTCGTTGTGCGTTTAACCAGGACGACTACCCATCAGGAGCGGTCGCCATTATCGCCGCCGGTCGGAAACCAGGGGTGCCGGGAGGCGAAGCCTAATTCTTGGAAATACAGTGAAAAGGGCTCTATTGTAACCTAATGACCGGACGACAGATAGAAGCGGAACCGGAGGACAAGGCTATGGCAGGGAAAACTGGAGCCCCACAACACTCTCAACAGGCGGCTGGCGCCTATAACCGTATTCTAGAGCGGGTTGATCATGCTCTGGCAAACATGGAGGGCAGGACCTGGGAGACGGTGAAAGAGGAGATCGATAAAGCTGTTGAGGTGGAAGTTGAGCTTGGTGAGCTAACCCGGGACGAGATTGAGCTGCTCAAAGCCTACGTGCGCAGGGATCTTCAGGACCTGCGCTACTATGTGCAGGAGACCGGTGACGGCGTGGCGGGCTGGTTGGGCGTGGATCTCTCCGTGGTGGAGGCCAAGGCCCGGGATCTGCTGTTCTCCATCGCCGATAAGACCCAAGTGGAATTGGTCGAGCTGGATCAAAGGCTCCAGCATGACGCCGGCTCCTATATGGCCGGCGAGATTGCTTGCGCCGGCATGCTCCAGTGCCTCAACTGTGGCCATATGGTGTGCCTGGTGGAAACGACGGAAATTCAGCCTTGCCACACCTGTGGTCAATCTTACTTCAAGCGCATTACCGCCCGTTGGCCCCGGGAGCCGGAGTTAGGTGCCGAACCGCCACCCGCTTAAGTGCTGGATGGCTGGGCCTGGCGGGGACGTCGGGCCAGTAGTGCCAGGGCAATTGCCAGCACCAGGGTCGGCATGGAGCCGGTCTGGGAAAAGGGAGTGCGGCCCTGCATCGGCTGCGCAGTGCCGGTCAGTACTTCCGCAACGAACTGCTGAGAGCGGTCCAGGACCCGACCTTTTTCATCGATGATGGCGGATATGCCGTTATTGGTGGCCCGCACCATATAGCGGGCGTTTTCCAGGGCCCGCATCTGGGCGATCTGCAAGTGTTGATGGGGCCCGATGGAGGCGCCGAACCAGCTGTCGTTACTGATTGTCAGGAGCAGGTCGCTGTTGCTGCCCATGGCGGCGACAAAGTCCGGATAGACCACCTCATAGCAGATAAAGGGGCTGGTGGTGGTTTGACCCAGCATCAGCGGTGCCTGGTGGCGGGCACCTGGCGTAAAGCTGGACATGGGCAGGTCGAAAAACTGGATCAAACCCCGCAGCACCGACTCCAGAGGCACATATTCGCCAAAGGGCACCAGCTTTTGCTTGTGATAGATGCCGGAGCCGTTGCCTAGGGCCAGAATGCTGTTGTGGATCCGGTAGCCGGGGACTTCCTGGCGGGGATAAGCGGTAGGAATGCCGCTGATCAGAGTGGCCCCCTGGGTGCGCGCTTCCCGGGAGAGGACATCCAGTAAGGGCTGGGCTTGATGCATGAAAAGCGGAATGGCGGTTTCCGGCCACAGGACCAGGTCATGGTCCCAATAAGGCTGGCTCAGTCGCCGGTAGGTGCGGATGGTGTTGAGCTGTTCATCTTCCCGCCATTTCAGTTCCTGGGCGATGTTGCCCTGCACCAGGGCTACCCGGAGTGGGGCGTTGAGGGGGGTGGACCAGGAGTACGTGCGAAGTCCAGCGCCGGCCCCCCATAGCAGCACAGCGATCAGCAACCCTGCATAGGCTGGTCGGTTGCGGTTCTGGAAGGCTGCCAGTAAGGCCACGGCGCTGAAGGCAACCACAAAGCTCACCCCGAAGACACCAGCGACCGGCGCCCAGCCTGCCAACGGCGTCTCCACATGGGCCGTGCCCAGATACAGCCAGGGAAAGCCGGTGAGAAACCAGCCCCGGAACCATTCGGCCAGCATCCAGAGGCTGGGAAATGACAACAGGTACCAGACCCCGTCACGGCGTAAAAAACGGGCCAGCAGCCAACCCTGGAGTGCCGGGAACAGGGCCAGGCCCATGACGAACAGCAGGGTCAGGAAGAGTGCCAGGGGGACGGGGGCATAGCCATGGACATGGATGCTGACGTAGATCCAGGAGGCGCCACTACCAAACAGGCCGACCCCCAACAGCCAGCCAGACAGGAAAGCCTGGCGCGGTGTCTGCTGGCGCCAAGTCCAGGCCATCAGTAGTGCGCCCAGGATACCCAGGGGCCACCAGAAGAACGGGGCAAAAGAGAGGGTGATTAGGCCGCCTGCCACTAGAGGCGCGAGCCATCCAAGAATTTTGGCTGCTTTGTCCGTCATGATATTGTCGATTGTCAGATGCGGGTAACTTGCAGGAGTCTCACTTGGCGGTTATCCGCGTTCAGGACCTTGAAGCGGAAGCCTCCGAAGTCGACGGCTTCACCCCGTTTGGGCAGGCGTCCGAAACGTTTCAGCTCCAAGCCGCCATTGGTGTCGAACTCGGTGTCTTCCATGTCGGACTTGAAAAACTCGTTGAACTCTACGATGGGCGTGAGGGCCTTGACGGCATACTCCTCGGCGCCCCGGGGCTTGATCAGGCCTTCGTCGTCGATATCGTGCTCATCCTCGATCTCGCCGACAATCTGTTCCAGCACGTCTTCGATGGTGACCAGACCTGCCACCCCGCCATACTCGTCCACCACAATGGCCATGTGGTTGCGGGTGCTGCGGAATTCTTTCAGCAGGTGGTTGAGCCGCTTGCTCTCCGGCACAAAGGTCGCGGGGCGCAGGATATCCAGGATCTTGTCCTTGTTCAGGTTGCCGTGCAGCATCAGGCCCAGCAGGTCTTTGGCCAGCAGGATGCCGATCACGTCGTCAGGATCATCGTCGATCACCGGAAAGCGGGAATGGGCAGACTCGAAGATCTTGGCCAGGAAGTCTGCGGGCGGTTCGGAGATGTTGACGATGACCATTTGGGCCCGGGGAACCATAATTTCCCGCACCTGCATGTCGGTCACCTGCATGGCGCCTTCGATCAGGCTCAGGGCATCTTCATCGATGATGTCGCGCCGTTGTGCCGCTCGCAGGATTTCGAGAATGTCTTCTTTGGTTTCAGGGTCGCCGGCGAATGCTTGGGACAACTTTTCGAGCCAGGATTGCCGATTCTGGCTCGAGTTCGAATGGTCGTCACTCATTGGAGGTTCCGTTACTAATCCTCATAAGGGGCAGGAAAACCGAGTTGAGTCATAAGCTCGGTTTCTAGGGTTTCCATTACCTCGGCATCAGCGTCGAGGATGTGATCGTAACCTTGGAGGTGGAGCATACCATGGATCACCATATGCGCCCAATGAGCGGTCAGGCTCTTGCCTTGTTCACGGGCTTCCCGTTCCACAACGGGGGCACAGATGACCAAGTCACCGAGAGGGCGTTCAGGTAACTCGACTCCAGGCGGTATTTCAAATTCAAAGGATAGCACGTTGGTGGGGCCGGATTTGTTGCGGTAGGTCAGATTCAGCTCCGCACTTTCCGCCTCATCCACAATGCGTATGGTTACTTCCGTTGGCAGGCCCGGTTCGCGCAGGGCTACCGTGGCCCACTGCTTCAGGTCCGGTTCGGAAGGGATCTGGTCGCTCTCGGAGGCAACCTGCAGGTCCAGGGTTAACATGTCAGTGCTCGTGCTTCTCTTCGTATTGGTCGTAGGCTTCCACGATGCGTTGCACCAGGGGGTGGCGGACCACATCCTTGCTGGTGAACTGGCTGAAGCCAATGCCTTTGACGCCTTTGAGCACTTGAATGGCCTGGATCAGGCCGGACTGGGTGCCACGGGGCAGATCCACCTGGGTGACGTCACCAGTGATGACGGCGGTGGAGCCGAAGCCGATCCGGGTGAGGAACATTTTCATCTGCTCCCGGGTGGTGTTCTGGCTTTCATCCAGGATGATAAAGGCGTTGTTCAGGGTCCGGCCCCGCATAAAGGCCAAAGGCGCGATCTCAATGACGTTACGCTCGATCAGGCGGGTGACCTGGTCAAAACCCAGCATTTCATAAAGGGCATCGTAGAGGGGGCGCAAGTAAGGATCCACTTTCTGGCTTAAATCACCCGGCAGAAAGCCCAGCTTCTCGCCGGCTTCCACCGCGGGGCGAACCAGCAGGATGCGTTTGACCTCTTCGTTCTGTAAAGCTTGCACAGCGCAGGCCACCGCCAGGTAGGTCTTGCCAGTCCCGGCCGGGCCTATCCCGAAGTTGATGTCATGGGTGGCCATGGTCTTGACGTACTGGGTCTGGGTTTTCCCCCGGGGGCGGATATGCATCCTGGGAGTGCGGATCACCACCAGCTCCGAAGGCGTGTCGCCATCCTCCGGGTCGAGGGCTTCCTGTCCCGATTCCTGGATGAACAGGTGCACCAGCTCTTTGGAAATTTCCGTATTGGCTTCCGTTTCCCGGTACAGGTGTTTGATGATTTCGGCGGCGGCCTGGGTACGGCGGGACTCGCCCTGGACCCGAAAGCTGTTGCCGTGCTGGCTAATGTGGACCTGCAGGCGCTTTTCCAGCAGCCTCAGGTTCTCATCGAATTGGCCGCTGAGTGCTGCCAGGCGGTTGGCGTCGGCGGGTTCCAGGTAAAACTGCTGAGGCTTGTCGGTCAAACTGTTTCTCTCGGATCTGGGCATGAT
>JAJUGC010000228.1 GCA_029268325.1 Gammaproteobacteria bacterium
GTGCGGCCGTGGCGGCTATGTCCCATGCGCCCTTTATCGCGGCAGCGGGTGCCCAGTTCTTTGGCCTGGAATCCTTTGAAGGGCTGCCCAACCTGAAAGAACTGCACTCTATCTTTGAAGGTCCCCAGTATGCCAAGTGGCAAAGCTTCCGGGAGTCGGAAGATGCCAAATACGTTGGCCTGACCATGCCGCGCTTCCTGCTGCGTCAGCCCTACCATCCGGAGCACAACCCGGTGAAGGCGTTCGAATACCGGGAATCCGTGGAATCCAGTCATGCCAACTACCTGTGGGGTAATACGGCTTTTGCCTTTGCAACCCGCCTGACCGACAGCTTTGCCAAGTACCGCTGGTGTCCGAACGTGATTGGCCCCAAAAGCGGTGGTGCGGTGGAGAACCTGCCCCTGCACTTTTATGAATCCATGGGTGAGATCGAAGCCAAGATCCCAACCGAGATCCTAATTTCCGATCGGCGTGAATATGAGCTGGCGGAAGAAGGCTTTATTCCGCTCACCATGCGCAAGGGTAGCGATAACGCAGTGTTCTTCTCTGCCAACTCCGCGATGAAGCCCAAGTTCTTCGGCAACAGCGAGGAGGCTAAACAGCAGGAACTCAACCATCGTTTGAGCACCCAGCTGCCGTACATGTTTATCGTCAACCGGCTCGCTCACTACCTGAAGGTTCTGCAGCGGGAGAACCTGGGTTCTTGGAAGGAGCGTACCGACATCGAACGGGAACTCAATACCTGGCTGAATGGCTACATTGCCGATCAAGAGAATCCGAGCCCCATGGTACGCAGCCAGCGTCCGCTGCGTGCTGCCAAAGTCCATGTGGAAGATGTGGAAGGCCAACCCGGAATTTACCGGATCGGGCTCTCCGTCAAACCTCACTTCAAGTACATGGGGGCAGATTTCGAACTGTCGTTGGTGGGTAAGTTGGAGAAGTCCTGATCGCCGTAATCCTCTTGTCCGAGGGAAAGAAGCGGTGGCTCCGAAGCAACCGCGAGGCACCGAACAGCTCCCTCTCCCTCCTGGGGAGAGGGTTAGGGAGAGGGCGGGAGTTATCCGGCAAGAAGGGCGTTTCGAGTGGGTCTGAGACTTCGGGCCCTCTCCCCAGCTGGGAGAGGGGAGATGTTCGCAGAAGTGGCAACTTTGAGAGATGTAGGCCAAAGGGAACTCCAATGAGCCGTATACAAGGACTGTTGAGCCGCGTCAGTGAAGGCAAAAGTAGGGGACCCTACAGCCGACACCTGGATGAGGACGCCTATGCCGCATCCATTCAGCGGAATCTGGAAAGGATGCTGAACGTGCGTCAGGGAAGCCTGGCCCATATGCCGGATTTTGGCTTGCCGGACTTCAATGATCTGGTGTTCGAGTTCCCTGATGCCTTGGTTCAGCTGGTGCGGGCAGTGGAGCGTTATCTGCTGACTTATGAGCCGCGCCTGAGCCGGGTGGAAGTCTCATTTGAGCACCCAAGCCCAGATCCGCTGGTGGTTATGCTGCGTATCCGGGCGGAGTTCGTGATTCCGGGAAGTGGCAATCGGCGTTTGGTGTTCGTCACCGTCCTGACCGGTGCCGGGCAAGCCTATATCCGACGGGAGGCCTGATGGGGGAGCCTTTGAGAACCCTTGGAGGGGACTTCTTCTGAGGGAGAACAGAGCGACAAAGGACTCGCGGGCAGGGTTATAGAGATAGCCCCATCTGCTCGCCCAGGACTGGCAGTTGATCGAGTTAGGAAGCGTCGGTGTTGATCGTTGGGTGGATCCGAGTATCCACCCAAGCCCCGCCGGCCAGGCAAGGATGTACCGGAGAGCTGTATGAACTACCAGGATTACTTTCTGGAGGAAATGAGTGCCCTACGGGAGCTGGGCAAGGAATTCGCTCAGAGTCAGCCCCGATTGGCGCCCTTTTTGGCTACGGAAGCCCAAGACCCGGATGTAGAGCGCCTGCTGGAAGGATTTGCCTTCCTGACAGCCCGGCTGCGCCAAAAGCTGGATGCAGAGTTTCCGGAGCTGTCCCAAAGTCTGTTGCGGGTGCTTTGGCCCCATGTGCTGCGACCGGTGCCTTCCCTGTCCATGCTCGAGTTCCAGCCCTTGCCGGTACTTTCCGAACGGCAGCGCATTCCAGAAGGCACCGGAGTGGCCTCCGGCCAAGTACACGGAACCCGCTGCCGGTTTCGTACCTGTGCGCCGGTGGAGCTCTATCCGCTACGTTATGAATCGCTCCAGGTAACCCGCCGGGGCGGCGAGACGCTGGTGACCTTGGCTCTGAGTCGGCTGGGCCAAAGCCGCTGGGAGACTATGAAGCTTGACCGCTTGCGTCTGCACCTGCATGGCGATTTGAAACTGACCTATTCCTTGTACTGGCTGCTGTTGAACAAAGTGGCCAGGGTACGTCTGTATTTGTCCGACGGGCAGGGTGAGCGCTACGAGATTCTCGGCGGAGAGGAGTGGGGCTTTGCCCCGGCGGGGTTTTCCGATTCTGAAGCCTTGCTGCCCAACCAGGATGAAATGTTCCCGGGCTTTCGCCTGTTGCATGAATACCTGGTCTACCCCGACAAGTTCCTGTTTGTGGATCTGTATGGATTGGGAGAGGTTTCACGGCAGGTGGAGCAGGATCCCGATCTGGAACTTTTCCAGCGGCTGGAGCTGGAAATCGTCCTGGCAGAGGAATTGGCGGGCCATCTGTTGCCCAAGAAGGAAAATATTCGCTTGTTCTGCACGCCGATCGTCAACTTGTTTTCCTGGGATGCGCGTCCCCTGGAAGTTGACCATCGCAAGACCGAATACCGCCTGGTGCCGGAAGGGCATCCCCGGGAGCACTACGATATTTTCAGTATCAATGAGGTGCAGGCCTGGGGACACGAGGACCGGCGCCAGTACCGTTACCTGCCCTATGACTCCTTTGCCTACTGCCGGGTCAGCAAGGACCAGTCCCAGCGCCTGTTCTGGCAGAAGTTGAAGCCTTCGGTGATTTCCAGCTATGGCTATGATACCTATGTGTCTTTCCTGGAGCTGGATTCCACCCATTCCTGGCCTCAGCGGGAAACCATCTCCGCCAAGCTCACCTGCACCAATCGGGATCTACCGGTAGAGCTGGGGGTGGGAGAAATCAACCAGCCCCTGGCCAACACCCCGGAGTATGTGGAATTTGCCAATATTGCACCGGTGACTCCCTGTCTGTTTCCGGTACAGGACTCTAGGCCCTTGTGGCAGGTGCTGAGCTATTTGTCCCAGAACTATCGGTCGTTGGTGGAAATCTCCGCGCTGCAGAACCTGATGGCGGTATTGGATGTGCGCGGACATTATGACCGTCAGCACTCCCAGGCTTCCCGCCTGAAGCGGGACGCCCTGGAAAAGGTCGATGTAGTGCCGGTCAATCGGCTCTACCAGGGGGCAATGTGGCGTGGGGTACGGATTCGCATTGAGGTGCTTGAGGAACATTTCATGGGCGCAGGCGACTTGTTCCTGTTCGGCAACGTGCTTAATGAGCTCCTGGCCAGCACGGTTCCCCTCAACAGCTTCCACGAACTGGAGCTGTCCGGCTCGGTCAAGGGATTGTTCCATCGCTGGCAACCGCGCATGGGGCGTGAATGTCTGGTGTAGTCGAAAAACTGGCACCGAACGCACGCCAGTACAATTTCTTCCAGTTGGTGCGGCTTCTGGAGCAATACCAAAGGCAGGATCCGAATCTGCGCCTGCGCTTTCGGCCGGCGGCTTCACTTGCGTTCCAGCCGTCAGAAGTGACGGCCCTCGAGGCCAGTGCCAATGACTCTGAAGCCCTGACTATTGAAACGGCTTTGATCGGTTTGTATGGCCCCAGCTCGCCATTGCCTCTGTATTACACGGAGGATGTGCTGGATGATAGCCCGGAGGCGGAAGTCCTAAGGGACTTGCTGGATATCTTCAACCATCGCGCCCACGAACTGTTGCAGGCCGTCTGGACCAAATACCGGCTGCCCTTGCGGATGCATCCGGATGGCAGTGATCCGACCACCACACAAATCGCCGCCTTGGCGCGCCTTGGCCGACACAACGGCTATCCCTTTCGCCATGTGGATGCCCGGCGCCTACTGCCCCTTACGGGAATGCTATCCTTCAACAGCGGCTCGGCTCGGGTGATCGAGCAGGTACTGAGGTATTACTTCGATCTGCCACAGCTGCGGATCGTGCCCAACCAGCTACGCTCAGTACCTGTGCCAGATGACCAGACCAATGCCATGGGACAACAGGGCCGCCTGGGCGTTGACATGGTGCTTGGCAGTGAAGTCCTGGACTGCTCGGGCTGCTTCCTCATCTGTTTGGAGCAGGTACCATTGGAGACAGCCCGTCGCTTCTACCCGGATGCCCCGGACTATCTGGCACTTCGGGAGCTGGTGGACTTTCTCTCACCAGTGCCGCTTGAGTTCAGCCTAAGCTTCGAAATCAACACAGACACCATTCCCCAGCTATGCCTCGGCGACGAGCAAACCCAACTGGGGCTAGGTGTTCTGCTAGGATCACCCCAGGAAGAGAGCCTGCGTGTCCAGTTCGAATAACGCAGTGTCTTCTTCCCCTCTCCCTCTGGGCGGGCCGCTAGGGGAGAGGGCCCGAACTTCTAAACAATACAAAGTTCTCAGCCAAGGCAGGAACACTCCCCCCTTTTGTAAAGGGGGCTGAGGGGGGATTTCTGCAGACACTCGGGCAATCAGAGCCGATGACACTGTTGTGCAGACA
>JAJUGC010000229.1 GCA_029268325.1 Gammaproteobacteria bacterium
ATCAATAATCAATACTCCGGGCGGACGGGCTTTAGCTGCTGCCTTTTTTTCCTCTTCCAGCATTACCCGTGCGAGCTTCTCTGCAGCTATAGGCTTGTTCCTGGAAAACGGCCCCTTCATCAAGGGCGAAGCCCAACCCAGCAACTGCCCGCTCAGGGACTCCAAGGTGCGCGTTTCATCCCTCTCGCCCAAAAGCAGGGAAGGACGAAAGATACTGAGATAGGGAAAGTCCAGGCGCTCAAGCGCCTTTTCCAACTCACCCTTCACCCGGTTATAAAAGAAAAACGACTGATGGTCGGCACCGATCGCACTGACCACCAGAAAATGACTGGCGCCCCGCGCCCGGGTTTCCTTGGCCACCAACAGCGGGTACTCAAGGTCCACCTTACGAAATGCGGATTCGTTTCCTGCCTTTTTCATGGTGGTACCAATACAGCAGAAAACGTCATCCACCTGGATGTCCGCCAAAGCTTGGGGCAGCTCGTCAAAGTCCACCACCACTTGCTTAAGGCGGCTGTGCACCATAGGGGCCTTTCTCCGCCCGAGCACCGTCACTTCGCCATAAAGACCTGAATCCAATACACCACGCAGGCAATGGCTGCCTACCAGCCCGGTCGCACCGATCACCAGCGCCTTTCGGCCAGAACCCTGTTTCGACACGGAGACCTCCTTACTCATCTATTTGCAACGACTGCCGGGACAGCTCCAACTCGGCGAGCCAAGCCTGGAGGGCCTCCAGGACCACATCATGCCCCCCTTGTTCAATGGTCAGCACAAAGGGATCAAGAAACTCGCCCAGGTTTTCCGGGGGAACATCTAGCGTCAGCGCCTTGGCCCCCCTGCCCCAATGGTCTAGCAGAAGTGCAGCATCTTTATGGACCTGCCCGGGTCCGCCCTTGGGTAAAAGCACTGCGAGCGGCAACTCCAACCGTTCAACTCCCGGCCAAACGGACTGCTGCGCTTTTTTCGACTGGGACCAGATCCCGGTACGCCGCGTGCCGAGTTGTCTGTCAAAAATCAGGCTGGGAGGTTCAAGCTCCGGGCCTTCCGCCACCCCGCTGGCCACCCACTCCTTACGTTTCAACCGCCACCGGGACCAGGCTTGAACTCCTGGCAACCACCCCAAGGACGAAGCATAGGAAAATCTCGGCGCCAACACTGCCACTGCCGCCACATGGCCGGGGTCAATGGTTTGAAGCCCCAAGGCTGCAATGACTTGCATACCACTCCAGCCATGCCCTACCCACACCGGGCGCATACCGGACTGCTCAATAACAAAGTCATTCACAGCGGGCAGGTCATCACGCCAGAAGTCTTCCGCCCGATTCTCCTGGTGGCGCTGGTTGGCTGGCGACAGGCCATGCCCCCGCAGCTCCGGGAGCCACACATCATAACCAGCTCTCGCTAGGGATGCGGCAATGCCTTTGGGGTCGCCGCCCCACCAGATATGACGGTTACAGAACAAACCGTGGAGTAAGACCAGGGGTGGCTTATGGCCGGACTGGCCTGGATCGTTGATGCGGGTTACTGCAATTCGAACGCTTGGATCCGGTCCCCGCTCCGGCTTGAGCAGATAGACATCCTCGGTCAGATCGCCCACCAGCTCCGCTGACATGAGCGCCACCGGAAACAAACGACTGCTGCTACGCATGAGTTAACCTTGCCGCTCCCGTGATGCCTTCCCTGCCCAGTTCAATATTTTGGTCTGTGCAGTTCAATGTCCACGCAATTATTCTTCAATCCTAAACACTAACAGCGGCTTTAGCCGCTGTTAGTGTTTGATGGCCAAGTTTGAAATTAACTCTGTTTTTCTGCCAGGAAGAACCAGGTATCCAATACAGAGTCTGGGTTCAACGAAACGCTGTCGATCCCATGATCCATAAGCCACTTGGCGAAGTCAGCATGGTCAGAGGGGCCCTGACCACAAATACCGATGTATTTGCCCGCTGCCTTACAACTCTTGATGGCATTGGACAGAAGCGCCTTGACCGCATCGTTACGTTCATCGAACAGATGGGCCACAATGCCAGAGTCACGGTCCAGTCCCAGGGTCAGCTGGGTCAGGTCGTTGGAACCGATGGAGAAGCCATCGAAGTGCTCCAGGAACTGGTCCGCCAGCAGGGCGTTGGCCGGCAACTCGCACATCATGATCACACGCAGGCCGTTTTCACCCCGTTTCAGACCATTCTCAGCGAGAAGCTCCATCACCTGCTTGGCCTCGCCGACGGTACGGACAAAGGGAACCATGATTTCCACATTGGTAAAGCCCATCTCGTCGCGGACCTTACGCAGTGCCCGGCACTCCAGCTCAAAGCAGTCGCGGAAGGATTCGGAGATATAGCGAGACGCACCCCGGAAGCCAAGCATCGGGTTTTCTTCATCCGGCTCATAGATGGTACCGCCGATCAGGTTGGCGTATTCGTTTGACTTGAAGTCAGACAAACGCACGATCACCTTCTTCGGAGCAAAGGCAGCGGCCAGGGTCGCAATGCCTTCCACCAGTTTTTCCACATAGAACTCAACCGGACCGGCATAGCCGGCAATGCGCTTGTCCACCGCCAGCTTCACGTCGCGGGGCAGCGAATCATAGTTGAGCAGGGCTTTCGGGTGCACACCGATCATGCGGTTGATAATGAACTCCAACCGGGCCAGGCCCACCCCTTCGTTGGGCAGGGATTGGAAGTCAAAGGCCCGATCCGGGTTGCCCACGTTCATCATGATCTTGAAGGGCAGCGGCGGCATGGACTCGACACTGTTTTCCCGCAGCTCAAAGTTCAGGATGCCCTCATAGATCATCCCAGTATCCCCTTCCGCGCAGGATACGGTCACCGGCTGGCCATCTTTCAAAACACTCGTGGCCTTGCCACAGCCGACCACTGCAGGAATCCCCAGTTCACGGGCAATAATGGCCGCGTGACAGGTACGGCCACCCCGATCGGTAACGATCGCCGCGGCACGCTTCATGACCGGCTCCCAGTCCGGGTCGGTCATATCTGTAACCAGTACATCGCCTTCCTGGACCTTGTCCATTTCCTGGATACTGGTCACGACACGGACCACGCCGCTACCAATCTTCTGGCCGATACTGCGGCCCTCCAGCAACACCTTGCCGGTTTCCTTGAGCAGATAGCGCTCCATCACCGCGCTGTGACTGCGGCTTTTCACGGTTTCAGGACGAGCTTGGACAATATAGATTTTGCCGTCATCCCCATCTTTGGCCCACTCGATATCCATGGGGCGTCCATAGTGCTTCTCGATGATCAGCGCCTGCTTGGCCAGCTCGACCACTTCGTCATCGGTAATACAAAAACGGCTGCGATCTTCCGGCTCCACTTTCACGGTTTCGACAGAGCGGCCCACGGAGGAATCGCTGCCGTAGACCATTTTGATCATCTTGCTGCCCATGTTGCGGCGCAGGATCGCAGGCCGGCCGGCTTCCAGAGTGGGCTTGTGAACATAAAACTCGTCAGGGTTCACGGCCCCCTGAACTACTGTTTCACCCAATCCATAAGATGCAGTAATGAACACCACATCGCGGAAACCGGACTCGGTATCCAAGGTGAACATCACGCCACTGCAGGCGGTTTCACTGCGGACCATACGCTGGACACCGGCGGACAGTGCCACCTGATGGTGATCAAAGCCGTGGTGGGCACGGTAGGAAATAGCGCGATCATTGAACAAAGAGGCGAACACCTCTTTTACGGCATGCTTAAGGTTATCGATACCGACAATATTGAGGAAAGTTTCCTGTTGACCGGCAAAGGAGGCATCGGGAAGGTCTTCTGCAGTGGCGGAGGAGCGAACGGCCACAGCGAGTTTTTCATTACCCTGCTGGAGTTTGGCAAAGGCCTCTTCCAGAGTTTGGTCCAGCTTGGTGGGGAATGGGGTTTCGACGATCCAGTTACGGATCTTGGCCCCCGTCTCCGCCAGAGCGGTCACATCATCAACGTCCAGCGCATCCAGCGCCTCTTTGATTTTCTGATCCAGACCATCGGTGCCCAAGAAGTCACGATAAGCCTTGGAGGTGGTTGCAAAGCCACCGGGGACAGACACACCTTTCTTTGAAAGATTGCTGATCATTTCACCCAGGGAAGCGTTTTTACCGCCTACCCGTTCAACATCTGTCATGCCCAGGTTTTCAAACCAAATGATGTAGTCTTCCAAATTGCATCTCCCTTCCAGATCAGTAATTTGCCGGAATGATATATTTCGGAATGGTCAAGTTTTGGCCTTGCTTGAAGCGCCACGCCTGGCCCACGAAACCTGTTGAAAGGCGCCTCCCCAGTAGGAGCATGACCGCATGGGGCGCCAGTCTATCACATTTTTTCCGGCAAAATGTATTACCCAAACCGCCTAATCGGCGGGGAAAAGTCCGCTTTTATCCTCTTCTGCACCCCAGTTAATTCACCTTTGATTGCAAATCGATTTCAGGCTATTAAGCTAACAGCACACCCTCGATTGGTAGGAAAGTCTTTTTCATGAAGCGAACCGCATTCTTTATCTCCGACGGCACTGGAATTACTGTCGAAGGCTTGGGACACAGCTTGCTGGCCCAGTTCGAAACCATTGAATTCGAGCATGTCACGCTGCCCTATATCGACACTCTCGCTAAAGCCGCCGACGCTGTAGAGCGCATAAACCAGGCATGCAAGACCGATGGCGTACGCCCCATCGTCTTCGACACTATTGTGAACA
>JAJUGC010000230.1 GCA_029268325.1 Gammaproteobacteria bacterium
CGAAGTCCGCGCCCTGGCCCGCCGCACCCAGGAATCCACCACGGAAATCCAGCAGCTGATCGATGAGCTGCAGAGTGGCACCCAAACCGCGGTGGAGCAGGTTGCCCAGGGCGAAACCCTGTCCCGTGACTGTGTGGAGAAAAGCGATCAGGTGCAGGAAGCCTTTACCCATATCGCCCACCAGATCGATGGGATCAACCAGATGGGCGAGCAGATTTCCGCTGCCACGGAACAACAGTCCACCGTGGCGGAAGACATCAACCGCAAGATCCACCACCTGTACGAACTGACCCGGGAGGCGACCGGAATCAGCCTCGATACCCGGAATATGAGTGAGCAGCTCAATCAGAGCTTGGACAAGCAGCACCAATTACTGAAGCAGATGCTGCACCAGTTCTATGACCGCTCCAATAAGCTGCAGGACAGTTAATCGGTCACTCAGCGCTGCCGCTCTCCATAGAGCTGGGCATACAGGCCCCCCTGCGCCAGCAGCTCTTCATGCCGGCCTTCTTCGGCCACCTGCCCGCCTTCAAATACATAGACCCGATCCGCCTGCTTCACGGCACTGAGGCGGTGGGCGATGATCAAGGTGGTGCGCTGGCGCAGGAAGCGCTGTAGCGCCTGATGGAGCTGATATTCCGTTTCCGCATCCAGGGCCGAGGTTGCCTCGTCGAGAATCACCACCTGGGGATTGGCCAGCACCATCCGGGCAATGGCCAGGCGCTGGCGTTGCCCCCCTGACAGGCGCACCCCCTGGCGCCCAACGACCGTATCCAGCCCTTGGGGCATGGTACGCACCAGCTCATCCAATTGGGCGATCTCCAGGGCCTGCCATAAATCCGCCTCCTTATGGTCGCGCCCCAGACACAGGTTGGCCCGCACCGTGTCATTGAACAGGGCTGGATGCTGCAACACCGTAGCCACATGCTCGCGGACCTGTTCCATGCCGATCTGCTCCACCGGAATTCCATTGAACAACACCTGTCCTCGGGTCGGGGTATAGAGCCCCAGAATCACCTGTACCAGGGTGGACTTGCCGCCCCCACTGGCCCCCACCAGAGCCACTTTTTCACCCGGTTCAATACGCAGGTTCACGCCACGCAACACCTCGGCCCCTTCACCATAGGCGAAATGGATATCCCGCAGCTCGATCCCGATGGTTTGGCTGCCTTGAAACGGATTTTTGAGGGGCGGATAGCTCGGCTCATTATCCAGTGCCAGCAAATCGTTGATACGGCCCAGAGCGGCGGAAGCCGCATAGTAGCTGTACTGCATGCCCAGCAGCTCCTGCACGGGTCCCATCATGAACCAGAGATAGCCAAATACCGCAAACATCTGGCCGATGCTCAGGTCGGAAAACAACACCGTGAGCATGGCGGTGGCCCGAAAGGCGTCCACTCCGAACTGAAAGACGGTGAAGCTGAAGCGATTGGCGGTGTCACTGCGCCACTCGTGTTGCAGCGAATAATCCCGGACCTGGCGGGCCCGGTCAGTCAGGCGCTGCAGATAATGGCCTTCCCGGTTACTGGCCCGCAGTTGCTGGATGGCATCCAGGGTTTCGGTCAGAGCCCCTTGGAAGGCTTCGAGCGCGGCATTCTCGCGCCGCTTCATTTCCTTGACCTTCTTGCCCAGACGGGTGGTGAAGTAGATCACCACCGGGTTCAGTAGCAGGATCAGCAAGGCCAGCTTCCAGTGCATCCAGAGCAGCACCAGGGCGGTGCCCAGAATGGTCAGCAGCGCCACCAGGAAACGGCTGAGGGCGGTGCCGATAAACTGGTCGATGGTATTGAGGTCGGTGACAAAGCGCGACGCCACCGCGCCGCTGCCCATTAGCTCGTACTCCGCCATGGAGATCCGGCGCAGCCGCTCCAGCAAATGGCTTCGGATCCGGAACACCACATCCTTGGACAAGGTGGCAAACTGCAACCCCTGCAGCACATTCAGGCCCAGCGCCGCCAGCCGCAACACCAGGGCGGCCAAGACCGCCATGCCGATATAGAGCAAGGGGCCATGCCAGGCCTCGGGGAGCATTGCATTGAGCAAGGGTAGCACGGGCCCAGGCTGCTCCAGCAGCACCTCATCCACCAGCAGCGGCAGCAGCAAGGGCACGGGCACACTGGCCAGGGTCGCCAGGATGGCCACCACATGGGCCTTGAATAGTGCTCCACGATGGCCCAGGGCAATACGCCGGATCAGCTTCCAGTCGTAATGGCCAATGGACTCCGGCTGGGTAGCCCCCTCAATCGGGGAGGATGTTAATGATGCGGTCACACACAATTCCTATAGAACAATTCCTATAGCGAGCCGCACCCGGCCAGCAACGGCTCGGGCGGCGAAACAGCCCTATTGTAGAGTGCTCCGCGCCGGCACGGGCTCCAGGTTTCCGCCTTGCGCAGGCGAGGGTTGGACTGGTCAGCTCCGCTTCTTCGGGGTCCAGGCCCAGAGCATCTCCGCCAAAATCGGCTCTTTCCCCTCACCGTCGGTGATAGTCACCCGCACCAGGGTTTCCCCTTTTTCCTGGGTTTGCATCAGCTCGATCTGTTCGTCGGTCAGCTCCGCCACGGCCCGCATGTCGCCCTTGCTGCGTTTGACGAAGTCGGCCTTGATGGTCTTGATCACCGGCACGGAACTGTCGGGCACGTTCATTCCCACCAGATAGCCGGTGGCCGATTCCGCGATCAGGATATTGGCAACTGCGTGCACCGAACCGATATGGTTGCGCACTGCCTTGCGGTTGCCCAGGCTGACCACGCAGCGCTTATGGGTTAGTTCTTCCACGGTAATGCCGGTCGTTCCCGTAAAGCGCACCATGCGCCCGAAAAATAGCGTCAGCGCCCGGGATCTCAGCAGATCCGGCAGTTGGTTAATCCCCTGGATAATCTTGCTCAACTGGTTTGGCTTGGCCATGCCCTCTCCTTGATAAAAGTGCCGCAAGCTCGTCCGATTCCCCGACCGGGCCACCCGAACCCGCGACCATACAAAAGTAGCGCGCAGCTTAGCCTATCTCCGGCCAAAGCTGAACCGGCCTCGCCGCCCCTGCAGCCCCGGGCAGGCTTTGCCAGGGCCCACCTCTAGAAGCGCGGAAAATCTGCCCTTTTCTTGACCAAACCGCCCCTTGCGGCCTTGTCGGCCATAACCCCAGCTTCTATAAGTAAATAGTCACTTTGCGAAAAAATATCCAAAACTCAGGCACTTTTCCGCAGTAGGTTCCTGACATCCACAGTGAACCGCCCCATACAGAGGGGCGTCAGAATTATAAGAAACTGAGATTGACTATGCGGCGAAATGAGCCAGTTACCCAACGCGAGAAAAACTACCCCAGCGACAGCAACCTGATTTCCACCACGGACCTGAAAGGCCAGATCCGTTATGCCAACGAGGATTTTTGCAAGGTTTCCGGCTACACCAGCGAAGAGCTGCACGGCCGCCCCCACAACCTGATCCGCCATCCCGATATGCCTCCAGCGGCCTTTGCCGATCTCTGGAAAACCATACAAGGCGGACAGTCCTGGATGGGCATTGTCAAAAACCGTTGCAAGAACGGCGATCACTACTGGGTGGATGCCTTTGTCTCCCCCATCCGCGCCGGAGATCACACCACCGAATACCAGTCCGTGCGGACCAAGCCCGACCCCAAAGTTGTGGCCCGGGCCGAAAAGCTCTACCAAAGCCTCAACCAAGACCGCCAGCCCCGGCAGCTCAAAGGCCCTCGACTCAGCTTCAAGGCCCGCCTCAGCCTATACGCCAGCCTGGCCAGCCTGCCCTTGGCCCTGTACACCACCGCACAACTGGCCACGCCGGTTGCCTTCTTCCTGGGCCTGCTGGCCTGTACCCTGATCGGGGCAGCCGTCTGGTTGGGTGCCCGCCCCCTGGATGGAGCCGTTCAGGAGGCTCGCCAAATCGTGCAAAATCCCCTGATGCAACTGGTCTATACCGGGCGCACGGACGAAATAGGACAGCTCCAACTGGCGCTCAAAATGTACCGCTCCCAACTGAGGGCCGTGGTCGGCCGGGTACTGGATGCCAGCCATCTGGCAGAGTGCGCCGCCGAGCGCTCCTCTGAGGTGGGCACCCGGGCCAGCCGCAATATTGAAAGCCAGCAACAGCAACTGGAGCAGTTGTCCGTCGCCCTGCACGAGGTTTCCACCACGGTCCAGGACATGGCCCGCAACAGCAGCCTGACCGCTGATGCGACCCAGCGCACCCTCGAGATCAGTAAAGAGGGCCAACAGGTCATCGCCGACTCAGTGGTCGCCATCCAGAACCTGACGGCCCTGCTGGAGCAGGTTGCCGACCAGATCCATCAGCTCAGCGAACAAAGCAGCCGGATCGATGAAGTCATCCATGTCATTGATGGCATTGCAGGACAAACCAACCTGCTCGCCCTCAATGCAGCCATCGAAGCGGCCCGAGCCGGCGAGCAGGGCCGCGGCTTTGCTGTGGTGGCCGATGAGGTACGGGCGCTTGCCCAGCGTACCCAGAACTCGACCGTGGAAATCCAGTCCATTATCCACGCCATTCAGGATAACATCCGCCAAGCGGTCACCGGCATCCAGGAAGGAGGCAGCTTGTCCACGGACTGCCTGCGCCTGAGCGAAGCAGCCCAGGAATCCTTTCAGGCGATGACCTCCCAGGTGACCACCACAACCGATATGAACCTGCAGATTGCCAGTGCCATCG
>JAJUGC010000231.1 GCA_029268325.1 Gammaproteobacteria bacterium
GCCCAAGGCGGGGACTCCGATGATCAGGTCAGCCGGAATCATGAGGATGGTTGACACCAATGTGGCGCGGTCCAGGGTGTCCGAGCGCTTGACCGCCTCGGGGCTTTGTCCCTGATGGCGCAGCCAGTTGGCGGTAAAGGCCGGGGTAATCCGTCCGGCGATCACCACCAGCACTACGGCAATCAGGTCCAGGGCCAGCACTTCCGCCAGTTGGCCGGTCTGTGCCAGGTTGCCCAAGCGGGTCAGATGCATGAGCAGATTGGTGAGGGTCAGGAGTCCCAGGAGCACCACCAGAATGAGGTTGCGTTTGTTGCCATAGCGCCGCAGGACTTGTCCGGCATAGATGGCCAGCACCGGCAGGAACGCCATATCCACTGCAAACACCAGCCATCCCGGCAAGATGCCAGCACTCCACATCACCACCCGTCCGGCAACCCACAGCAGTACCAGGGCCAGTAGGCCACGGCCTTGCAGAGGCGGGGCACCGGTCCAGTTGCACATGGCGGTGAGCAGAAAGCCGGCGATTGCGGCGGGCACCAGTCCCATCAGCATTTCATGGGCGTGCCATTGCATGGGGTTCATGCCCAATGGCAAGGCCAGTCCACCAAACAAGAAGCCCATCCAGGCCACCACGATAAGTAGGCCATACAAGCCGGTCAGTAGGAAAAACGGGCGAAAGGCATAGGCGAGCAGGACTGGCGGACGGGGCATGGCAGGCTCTCTATTTCGAAGGTATGGATGGTGCGGAATCGGTTGTTTTAAGATATATCTAAAATGCCCCTTAATCAAGGTGCGGACCTTTGCACAAAATCAGTGCTTGTGCGCACTAAATCCGTGCAAAATCCACCAAAAAATGTAAAAGAGTGTAACTGGAGTGGTGAAAAGCGAGAAAAAACTCAAGTTTTTGTGTTGAGAAAGTGAGCTTTTTCTGTACAGATGGGGGCTAACTTGATTAAATGTGCGGCCGGCTTGGCCGTGTCCACTGTATTCATAAGTCTTGCCCTAGCCGCTTTGTTCGTCATTTTAGATGGCGACAGGGAGAAGCATCCTCCCCGGGTGTGTCCCAACGTTACTACCGGATTTGAGGTCCTAAAACTATGCGTGAATCATTTCAGCATATGCTCGACCGCGTTCGCCAGCGCGACCCCAACGAACCCGAATTTCATCAAGCCGTTGAAGAAGTTCTGCTCAGCCTTTGGCCATTTTTGGAGCAGAACCCTCAATACATGAAGAACGGCTTGCTGGAGCGGATGCTGGAGCCAGAGCGAGTCATCCAGTTCCGGGTGGCTTGGGTGGATGACCGGGGCGAAGTCCAGGTCAACCGTGGCTATCGCGTGCAGATGAACAGCTCCATTGGTCCTTATAAAGGTGGTATCCGTTTCCATCCGTCGGTGAACTTGGGCATTCTGAAATTCCTGGCTTTTGAGCAGGTGTTCAAGAATGCGCTGACCACGCTACCCATGGGGGGCGGCAAAGGGGGCTCCGACTTCAACCCCAAAGGCAAGAGCGACCTTGAAGTGATGCGCTTTTGTCAGGCGTTCATGACCGAACTCTACCGCCATATCGGCGCGGACCTGGACGTCCCGGCCGGCGATATCGGTGTGGGCGGTCGCGAAGTGGGCTACATGTATGGAATGTACCGCAAGCTCAAGAACGAAGTGACCGGCGCCTTCACGGGCAAAGGCCTGGCGTTTGGCGGTAGTCTGATCCGTCCGGAAGCGACCGGCTATGGCGCGGTCTACTTCGTGGAAGAAATGCTCAAGACCCGCGGCCGTACACTGGATGGTCTGCGGGTGGCCATCTCAGGTTCCGGTAACGTGGCCCAGTACGCCGCCCAGAAAGTGATGGAGCAGGGCGGATTGGTGGTGACCCTGTCTGATTCCGAGGGTACTGTCCATGCGCCGAAGGGACTCACCGAAGAGCAGTGGAAGTACTTGATGGTGCTGAAAAACGAGCGCCGTGGCCGGATCCGCGAACTGGCGGAAGAGTATGGCCTGGACTTTGTGGAAGGTGCCCGTCCCTGGCGTTTCCCCTGTGAAGTGGCACTGCCCTGCGCAACCCAGAACGAGCTGGACGAGAAAGATGCGGAAACCCTGGTCGGCAACGGCTGTTTCTGCGTGGCCGAAGGCGCCAACATGCCCTCTACCTTGAAGGCGGTGGATGTGTTCCAGTCCGCCAAGATCCTCTATGCACCGGGCAAGGCGTCCAACGCCGGCGGCGTGGCTGTCAGCGGCCTGGAAATGTCCCAGAACTCCATGCGCCATTTCTGGACCGAAGGTGAAGTGGATACCAAGCTGCACAACATCATGATTTCCATTCACCATGCGTGCATGAGCTATGGCCGTCAGGGTAACTACATCGACTATGTGACCGGGGCGAACATCGCCGGCTTTATCAAGGTTGCTGATGCAATGTTGGCACAAGGGATCGTGTAAGGTCCTACTCCAGCTTTAACTCTTCAAAAGTCCGCCTGGGATTAACCGACGGGCTTTTTCTTTTTCCGCTCCTCCACTGCTAGCTTGAGCAGAACGCCCAACAGAATCAGATAAGCCAGGCTCCAGCAGACGGCTGCCGCCAGGTAGCTGGCAGTCGGTGCTTTTCCCAAAATACGTATAAGTGCCGCCAAGCTCAGCAAGGCCACTGCCAGATAGATCACCGGTGAAGCATTGGGATCCCGGCGTACCCGATGCAGCCGGCTGCGGGCCATGACACTTAGAGTCAGCGTACCCAGGGCGCCAATCGTCAGGGCATGCAAGGCCTGGGGCAGAGGGAGCAGATTCCAGGTCAGGCTGAGGCCGGTCAGGCTCCAACCGGCCACCAGCCAGAGATAGCCCAGGGCCAGTGCCAGCAGGTCTGGCCGATCCAGGCAGTGCCAGATCTGCCAGCGCAGGAGGCGAACCAGGGTGAGCAGGGCAATGGCAAGCAACAACCCACCGGACGCACGGCGTGCCCATTCCTGGGGAACCAGATTCAGCACCAAAATGATTGCCAAAGTGATCAGCACTAGGCCTTCAAGTTGGGGTTGTACCCGGGCTTCCAGGGTTCGGCCCTGTTTCGTCAAGTGTCCGGCGACAGCCGGCGCTATCATCCGGCCTCCCATGAAGAGCATCAGGCTACTGATCAGCAGGATGGTTTCTAGTAGCAGGGCATGTTGGAGGTGGGCGTGCTCTGTCAGAGCCAGCAGGTGGAAGACGACAGCGGCCAGGCAAAGGCCGCTGATGATGGGAGCGACGGTCTTGTTTCGCCATTTTTTCGCCGCTTTGACAAAGCGGGGTACGACTTTGATGGCCAGAGTGACGACGAAAGCCGCTTGAAGCGACAGGCTGAGCCAGTGGGTGGGCCACATCAGAAAGGTCAGTCGGGCCAGGCTCCATAGCGCCACTAGGCTGAGAGTGGTTGTTTTGGGCTGGGGGCCCAGCACATATCCGGCCACCACCGCCAGGGCGAAACCAAACAGCATTTCATGGGCGTGACCAAGAGAGCTCTGCAGCCCGGGAGGGGCTGCAATCAGGTCCCATTGGCCCAAGACCGACCAGGGTAGAACCAGGGCGGCATAGGCCGCGGCAAGTGGAAAAAACCAGAGATTGGCGAAAGGCTGTGGGCTTTTGCCTGGCGCAGACACCATGGACGCAAGCCCTTACAGGAATGGCCGCTCGACCTCCAGTTTTTGGTTTTCGCAGCACTCGCAACATTTAACGGGAATTGGCAAGGGTTGCGGTGTTGAGTGGGCGGACCACGCCAGGTAGGAGGCAAACAGAAGGGTCAGGGCAATGATTGCAGCAAAGGGTATCAGCATGGTCAGGTTCTCCTGAGAGACGCCGCACAGCGTTAGCGACCGAACAATTCAGAAGCTGGGCACAGCGCTGCACGGAAAATAACATGTGCCGCATATTCATCTTAAGCCCCAGGGGGCAGATTGCAAGGCTGGGTTTGCCCTTAAATGACGGGGGCGACGCCCGCCCTTGACTTAAATCAAGCGTCCGGACTACCGGTGTTCTGTACACTGACCCTGCCTTAGCCTGCACCTTGTGTTTTTTGGGGGAGCAAAGATGCAAATAATGTACATTAAAAGATGTTTGCCAGCGCTGGTTTTAATGCTTGCGGCGCTGTGCCTATTCACTCTGAGTACTTTTTCTACGGCTTATGCCGCGGAGCTCAGCGAACTCGAACGCCAGCGTATCGAGCAGGCGTTCCCGGCGGTTACAGTCATTTCCGAGCCTGAGGGCGAGTATCAGGTCCGGACGCTCACTAATGGCGTTGGTACCGTGTTTGGATACGCCTTCCAGACCATTAATGTGGTGAACATTCCTGCCTATTCCGGAAAGCCGATTAACCTGCAGGTGTTGCTTGATGCCAATGGCGTTATTGCCGACAGCTATGTCCTGGAGCACCACGAGCCCATTTTGCTGATTGGAATTCCCGAGCAAAAGTTGCATGACTTCACGGCGAAATATACTGGCATTAAAGCAGACCAGCGGGTGGTGGTCGGCCGTTCCAGCGATAAAAACGCTATAACCGTTGATGCGGTATCTGGTGCGACTGTGACGGTAATGGTGGTCAATGAAGTGGTTATGAAAGCCGCTCACGAAGTCGGCGCTTCACTTGGACTGGTTAAAGCGAATAATTCTGCCCGGCAGAAGCCGGCTACGATTCGTGAAGACGTCTACC
>JAJUGC010000232.1 GCA_029268325.1 Gammaproteobacteria bacterium
CGGCGGCATCGCGACGGGCGAGGTGGCCGGGTGGGCGGCAGACTGCATAGGACACCCGGTCACCGGCCTTGATGGCGTCGGCGGCGCCAAGGGCTGACTGGGCCGACCAGTAGGCCGCCTGCCAGGTATCCGGTCCGATGGGCGAACTGCCGTCGGCCTGGTAGCGGGCCGCTTCCGCGAGAATGCCCTGTAAATGGTTGGGGCTGCGTACGAAGATGTTGGAGATGACTTCCTCACCCCAGTCGTCCTGCTCCATCCAGCGTTTGTGGGCCGACTCGAGAAAACGCAGGTAGCCCAGATCATGGATATCCGAGATCGGGCCTGCACCCTGGTCGGCGGGTTGCAGCACTTCCACGTTCAGCGCCCTGAGCCCTTCCAGCATCTGCCTCGTGCGGTCGGCTACCTCCTGGGGCTGGCGCATCTGGCCGCGGGTGAAGTAGGTTTTCGGCGTGTGCAGATCCTGTGACGGATGGAAGTACGCTTTCATGCTTCGGCCTCCGGAATCTCATGGCGGTCTGACCAGTATAGTCAGTGTCGCCATGTCTGCCGGCGCTTGCCGATTGCCTTTACAGCCGCGGTAAAGGCAGCCAATATGGTTGAACAAATTCAGCATCCCGACCCGGGCTTCCGGGTGTCCGGCGGCCGGATCAGCAGCCTCTCCAGGACGACATCGTCAGTATCCGGACAGCTTCCCATTCAATAAAAAATGACTGTCTATCAGAACAAGGAGCCATCATGATCGAATCACCCCTGCTGCAACATCTCAAGGGCTACATTGGCGGCCAGTGGACGGCGACGGGTGAGGCCACCTTCGACGTTTACAATCCCGCTACCGGAAAAGTGCTTGCCAGCGTGCCTTCCATGCCGGTCGAGGATGTCAGAGCCGCGATTGAGGCCGGCAAATCGGCGTTGCGACTGACCGAGCCCTATCCCATCGAGACCCGGCGCCTGTGGCTGGAGGGCATCCGTGATGCGCTCAAGGCCAATAAGGAGGAAATCGGCCGTATTCTTTGCCTGGAGCACGGCAAGCCCCTGAACGAGGCCCAGGGCGAGGTGGACTATGCGGCCGGATTTTTCGATTATTTTTCTAAAACCATCAGTGGTCTTGCGGCCCATACCTTGGAAGAAAAGCCCAGGGACTGCACCTGGACAGTGCACTACCGTCCCGTCGGCGTCGTTGGCCTGATTACCCCATGGAACTTCCCCATCGGCATGATCGCCAAGAAACTGTCCGCCGCACTGGCGGCTGGCTGCCCGTCCGTGATCAAGCCCGCCAGCGAGACTCCGCTGACCATGATTGCCATGTTCCGGGTGATCGAAGAGAACGTGGATCTACCTAGGGGCATGATCAACCTGGTGATGGGCAAGGCCAGCGTGATCGGCAAGGAACTGTGCGAGAACCCCGACGTACCCATGCTCAGTTTCACCGGCTCTACTGAAGTGGGTCGCCAGCTCATTATTGATACCGCTGACCAGATCAAGAAACTCGGTCTGGAACTGGGCGGTAACGCACCCTATATCGTTTTCGACGATGCCGACCTGGAAAAGGCTGCCGATAACCTGATCGCCAACAAGTTCCGCGGCGGCGGCCAGACCTGCGTCTGCGCCAACCGCATCTTTGTTCATGAAGAGGTGCTCGAGGCGTTTGGAAAAAAAGTGGCCGAGCGGGTCAGAGGCATGACCGTCGGGGATGGCATTAACGGCGACGTGGATATTGGCCCACTGATCAACCGGGCTGGCTTCGACAAGGTCAGGGAACATCTGGAGGATGCCCTGCAGAAGGGTGCGTCCCTGGTAGCCGGCAGCAAGCCGGAAGACCTTCCGAAGGATACCCTCTTCTTCCCGCCCACGGTGGTGTCAGGCGTAAAATCTGACATGGCCTGTTTCCGGGAAGAGACGTTTGGCCCGCTGGTGCCCATGGTGCCGTTCCGTAGCGAAGATGAGGCCATCGACATGGGCAACGACACCGAGTTTGGCCTGGCTGCCTATGTGTTCACGGCAGACGAAGCCCGCGCCCAGCGCGTGGCCGGCGGCCTCCGCTTTGGTCATG
The DNA here is from genome assembly GCA_029268325.1 of Gammaproteobacteria bacterium. Classification (GTDB taxonomy): domain Bacteria; phylum Pseudomonadota; class Gammaproteobacteria; order Pseudomonadales; family Oleiphilaceae; genus JAEZAA01. The sequence continues at coordinate 2,051 of JAJUGC010000232.1, forward strand.
TGGGGTGGAACACCGGCACCGGCCCCGCTCCGGAAGCGCCCTTCGGTGGCATGAAGGCCTCGGGCATTGGCCGCGAAGGTGGTAGCGAGGGGCTGTTCGAGTTTGTGGAGCCCCAGGCGGTCCCGCGGGGGTTCTGACCCGGCGTTGGTCCCTCCCCCTAGCTGATCCGGGGGAGGGAACCTTAGGCTCTGGAACGGGCTTGAGCCAAACCTCTCTTCGGGAATGATATACTTCTGCCTCCTTTTTGATCTGGCAATAAGCGGCAGAACCCCATGGATGTCTCCCCCATTATTGATCCCCTCAACGACGCCCAGCGCGAAGCGGTCACCGCTCAGAATGACCACCTGCTGGTACTCGCCGGTGCCGGTAGTGGCAAGACCCGGGTGCTGGTTCATCGCATGGCGTGGCTGATGCAGGTGGACGGTGTGCCACCCACCGGTATCCTTGCGGTGACCTTTACCAACAAGGCCGCGAAGGAGATGCGCTATCGCATCGAACAGATGATGAATACCCCGTCCCGGGGCATGTGGTTCGGCACCTTCCATGGCATTGCCCATCGCTTGTTGAGGGCGCACTACGCCGATGCCGGGCTGCCAGAGAACTTCCAGGTGCTCGACAGTGATGATCAGTTACGACTGATCAAACGGGTGATGCGGGAGGCTCAGATTGACGAAAGCCGCTGGCCGCCGAAGCAGGCCCAGTGGTTTATCAACAGCCAGAAAGACGAAGGGCTGCGGGCAGACCATATTCAGGATAATCCCGGCGACCACTTCACCAACACCATGCTGCAGATCTACCGCCAGTACGAGAAGCTTTGTAGTCAGGGCGGGCTGGTGGACTTTGGTGAGTTACTGCTGCGCTCCCACGAGCTCTGGCTGCACCGTCCCGAGTTGCTGGTTCACTATCAGCGGCGGTTCCAGCACATTCTGGTGGATGAGTTCCAGGACACCAACACCATCCAGTATGCGTGGCTCCAGGTGCTGGCCAGCAACCGCGTGCCCATCACCGTCGTTGGGGACGATGACCAGTCCATTTACGGCTGGCGGGGTGCGAAGATCGAAAATATCCAGCAATTCCAGCAGGATTTCCCCAACGCGAGACTGGTCAGGCTGGAGCAGAACTACCGTTCGACCCAGACCATCCTCAAAGCCGCCAACCGGGTCATCGCCAACAACCAGGGACGTCTGGGCAAGGACCTGTGGACCGACGGCCCGGAAGGGGAGCCGATCAGCCTCTACGCCGCCTTCAACGAGATGGATGAGGCCAACTACATCGCCGATACCATCAGCGCCTGGGTCGACGACGGCAACCTGCGCAGTGAGGCAGCCATACTCTACCGCTCCAACGCCCAGTCCCGGGTACTGGAAGAAGCCCTGATGCGCCAGGGCATTCCCTATCGGGTTTACGGCGGGCTGCGGTTTTATGACCGCCAGGAAATCCGCAACGCCATCGCTTATCTGCGGCTGGTGCATTACCGGCGGGACGATGCGGCCTTTGAGCGGGTGGTGAACATCCCCACCCGAGGCATCGGTGCCAAGAGCATGGGCGATCTGCGAGCCTACGCCACCGAGCAGGGCATTTCCCTGTGGGAAGCGAGCGAGCGCATGCTGGATGCCGGCGTCATTAAGGGCCGGGCCCGTACCGGGCTGCAGGAATTCATTGAGATTATCCAGACGTTGTCCGGGAAAGTGGACCAGTCTTCCCTGCAGGGACTGATGGAAGAAACCCTGAAACTCAGCGGATTGAAAGACTTCCACGCCAACGAAAAAGGCGAAAAGGGCCAGGCCCGGGTGGAAAACCTCGAAGAACTGGTCAACGCCCTGTCTGACTTCGAGGTGGAAGATGGTCAGGATGCGCTGGCGGAGTTCATCGCCCAGGCCGCCCTGGATGCCGGCGAGGCACAGGCGGAATCCCACGAGGACAGCGTGCAACTGATGACCCTGCACTCCGCCAAGGGCCTGGAGTTCCCGCTGGTGTTCCTGGCCGGGGTGGAGGAAGGCCTGTTCCCCCATGGCATGTCTCTGGAAGAGCCCGGGCGCATGGAAGAGGAACGGCGGCTGGCTTACGTGGGCATCACCCGGGCCATGAAGCGTCTGATTCTGACCTATGCGGAATCCCGGCGCCTGTACGGCCAGGAGAAATTCCACGCCCTGTCCCGGTTCGTGAGGGAAATCCCGGCGGACTGTATCCAGGAAGTGCGGCTGCGCAATACCGTAACCCGTCCCGCCATGGTGTCACGCCCCAACGAGAGCCTGTTTGATGCCAGTGCCATGGCCCAGACCGGGTTTTCACTGGGTCAGCGGGTTCGCCATCCCAAGTTTGGGGAAGGTATTGTGATGAACAGTGAGGGTACTGGTCACCATACCCGCATCCAGGTGAACTTTGATGAGGGGGCGAAGTGGCTGGTGCTGGCTTATGCTCCGTTAGAGGCCTGCTAGAGCCGGTTTGTCAGGGGTTTGCCAGGCCTGAGAGTTTGGTGGAGGCCCAGTGTTGGGTAGGCTTTTCCAGAACACGCTCCTTCCGGCACGTCCATGTGACGCTCGAGCTCCGCCATCCTTGGCTCCGCACGGTTCTGGAAAAGCCTACCCAACAC
>JAJUGC010000233.1 GCA_029268325.1 Gammaproteobacteria bacterium
ATCGAAGCCCTCGGCCGGTGCCTGTTCCAGTTGATCCGTAACGCCTCGATTGGTGTTGCGCAAGGTCTGGCTCACCTCATTGGGCTCCGGGGTCAGATCCTCCCGCTGCAGGGAGGCCAGGGCCTGCTTGTGCTCCTCCACCATACGCTGGGCATATTCCCGCACCTCTGTTGCCTGCGCCTTGCCGGCGCCGACCTCACTGGTTTCCACCTCCATCTCATTCAAGGCGATGACGATATCCACCAATTGTGCATCGTTAAGCTGATACTCATAGGGAGGCGCCCCACCCTCCTGCGCCACGGCAAACTGACTACCCAGCACCAGGGCAGCGAACAGGGCAAGAATCTGATGCGAAACCCCAGAAAACAGACGCATGATGCCTCCTGACCCGCCTCAGCGGCAGGTTTTCCGATAATCCCTCGGGCTGTAGCCACCCTCTCCTTGCGGTGACAACTCCTGTTAGCAGCGCTTCTTCCGGCCTAAACCGAAACCCGCCGGAGCCGACTGTCATGGGTCGGGCTCTAAAGTACGTTAGGCTTCATACCTTCTGGATTCAATGAAAGCCAAGTGTGACCTGCTCCCCTTTTTCAGGTTTGGCCAGCTGCCTTCGTGTTGCATTTAGGGCCGGATTCCGCCAGCCTGAATTCCACTGCCCCACTCTTTTTTGGTCAAAGGAACTGCCATGCGACATACCCTACCCCTGATCCTTTCCCTGAGTCTGCTCGCCCTTCCGGTCCAGGCCGATGAAGCCCGGCATAAGGCCTATGCAGAAGAAATCCTGACCATGACCAACGCCCAAGCCGTGCTGGACACCATGGCTACGAGCCTGCGCCGGACCTTCGACCACGGCGTACAACGCCTGAACGTCCCGGCAGAGAAGCAAAAGATTGTGGAGGAGTATACCGAGCGGCTAGACCAGCTTCTGGCCAGGAATCTGCAGTGGCAGGACATCAAAACCGAACTGGTATCCAGCTACACCCAGGCCTTCACGGAGCAGGAGCTGGCCGACATGGCCAAGTTCTACAAGTCGCCCCTGGGCCAGAAGATGATTGAAACCATGCCCAAGCTCATGCAGCAGGCGGCGCTGATCGGGCAACAGCAGGTTCGCCAGGTCCTGCCGGAAATCCAGGGCCTGACCCAGGAAATGGTTGGCAAGTTACAGGCGGCGGATTAACGGCCCTCGCCTGCAGCGGGAACCGAGCCGGGGGCCTGGGAGCCTGGCAGCTCCGGGCCGATGAGCATACTCACCAGGGAGCGCTCGTGCATGGGGCGCCCATACAGCCAACCCTGGCCGTAGTCACAGCCCATAGCGCACAGCGCATTGCCGATCTCTTCGGTTTCGATACCTTCGGCCACCAGCTTCAGGCCAATGGCCTTGGCCATATGGATCACGGATTCGGTAATGGCGCGGTCTTTGGGACTGGTATTGACGTTACTGATAAAGGAGCGGTCCAGCTTGAGGTAGTCGATTTCCATATCCTTGAGGTAGCTCAGGGACGAATAGCCCGTGCCGAAGTCGTCCAGGGCGGTTCCCACCCCCATCAGGCGCAGCTTCTTCAGCACCCGCATGGCGAGCTCCGGGTTGTCCATGATCGCGCTTTCGGTAATCTCTACGTGCAAGCCCCTGGAATCACAGCCATGGCGCTCCAGGTGCCGGGCCAGGCGTTCGGCGAAGTCCCGAGCCGTCAGCTGCATCGCAGACACGTTCACCGCCAGATGCACCCCGGGCCCGAACTGTTTCTGCCAACGGGCCAAGGTGGCGCAGGCCTGCTCCAACACCCAGTCGCCAATTTGCAGGATCAGGCCGCTATTTTCCGCCACCGGAATAAACTCCACCGGCGAGACGGCCCCCAGGGTTGAACTGTGCCAGCGCAACAAAGCCTCCGCCCCGATAATGGCCCCGGTCTGAAGCTCGACCTGGGGTTGGTACAGCAACTCCAGCTCTCGCTTGGCGATCGCCTGCTTCAAGCCCATTTCCAGGTCAATATAGCGGCGTGTGGCGTTGGCAATTTCCGCGCTGAACAGGGAGTAGGCCTTGCTGGAATATTTGCCCTTGCAGTGGTGGTTGGCCAGGGCCGCATAGTCCAGCAGGGTATCGATATCGGTACTGTGGTCCGGGTACAGGGCAATGCCGATGGCCGGTTCCGGATGGATGGAGACCCCTTCCAACCCCAGTTGGATGGGCAGGCGCAGGTAACGGGCCAGGCCCTGGGCCAGTTCGATGGCGGCCTGTTCATTCTTGACCGGCGCACTGAAAACGAACTCATCAGCCGAGAGATGGCAGACATTCTGGTGATCCACAAAAGCCACCAGGTGACCGGCCACCTCCAAAATGACCCGGTCCCCAACCAGGGTGCCCCAGCGTTGGTTGATCTTGCGGAAATGCCGGATATCCACAAAGAAGATGGCGATACGCTCGGAATTCTGCTGATTGATATAGGTCTCCACAAACTGGCTTTTCCAGCGCTCGCCGGAAATCAGGCCAGTCAGTGAGTCCGTGTCCTTCAGGGTCTTCAACTGCTTGCGCATCCGCGACAGCTCATGGCTGCGCTGTTGCAAGGTGCTGGTCAGCTCCACCTTGTCGGCCTCCGCCATGACCAGAACGATGCGCTCCAGGTATTCGCGCCGCGACACGTAACCGGCCAGGGGCAACATGAGAAAAGCCATTACCCCCAGGGAGTGCAGCAGGAAGTCGTCATAATTGAAAATCAGGACGCTCCCCACGGGCACCAACAGCACCATCAGGCTGACTGCATAGGTGGGCCAGTGCCAGCTCAGGGAGTTCAGGCCGGCTGCCGCCACGGCCATCAAGACGATGGCGATACTGGCAATCTGCCAGGGATGCAAGTAATCCAGGAACCAGAACAGTACCGATGACCAGCCGAGCGCCAGCACCAACTGCATGCCTGCAAACAGCCGCAGGGAGGACTGCCAGGTTCCCGCTCGCTCATTGATGGGCATCCGGGTCACCAGTAGCAGGACCATTTCCCCCAGGGCCATGAACCCCAACCACAGCAAAATCTGCAGGGACGGTGCATGCTGCCAAAGGACCAAGGCAATGACGGTCAGAGGGATCAGGGCCAGTACCGGCATCCACCGCATTTGTGCGAACAGATGTTCGGTAACTGCTCTTTGCTGAATCTCTTCAGAATTAGACATAGCCCCTCAAACTAGCTCGGCTTCTACCGGGAAACGGTATAGCTTCTGTGACTTATTACGGTACAGGTATTAACTCTTTAAAGCCCAGCCCGGCGGCCTTGTCAAACCTGGGTACCCTCAGGAACCTTAAATCGACAGAAATTAACCAATAGTTTAGGCGTACAGCAGATCCCTCATCCTGACGCTAAGTACAGTGTAGTATACAAGTTCCACGCCCGGCTTTGATGATCCAGAACCATGGTGACACAAGTATTGGATTGCCTCATTATCGGCGGCGGCCCGGCGGGACTGACCGCCGCCATCTATCTGCGCCGCTTCTACCGGGATATCCTGCTGGTCGATGCCGGACGCAGCCGGGCCCGGCTTATTCCCTTGACCCACAATTACCCAGGTTTCCCCGACGGTATCAGCGGCCCGGAACTGCTGGAACGCTTACGCACCCAACTTGCACGCATGAACGGCCAGGTAACGCCGGGGACGGTTCACCAGTTACGCCGCACCCCGGATGGCCTGTTTCATGCGGACCTGGATGGCTTGCCCCTGGTTGCCCGGCGGGTCCTGCTAGCCAGTGGCGTGGTGGATGTGGATCCGAACCTGGCTGGCCTGAGCGAACTGCGTGAGCAGGGGCTGGTCCGCTACTGCCCCATCTGCGACGGCTTTGAATTTACCAACCAGCATATCGGCATCATCGGCTCGGCGGAGCACGGCGTGCGGGAATCCCTGTTCATCAAAAACTTCAGCAGCGCCCTCTCGTTCATCGGCATTCCCGGGTACGCCCAATTGGATGACAAACTGACACGGCAACTACAGGATCAGCAGATCAACCTGATCGCCGGCCCCTGCCAGCGCCTGATGAAGAATGACCAGGGGCAGATCCAGCTGGAAATGGGCGATGGCCAGATCCACCACTTTGATGTGCTCTATTGCGCCTTGGGCACCCAGGTACGCAGCCAGCTAGCCCAGGAACTGGGCGCCCGCTGTAATGCCGGCGGCTGCCTGGAAGTGGATGAGCACCTGCAGACCAGCATTCCCGGCCTCTATGCCGCCGGCGATGTCACCGACCGGCTGAGCCAGCTCGCGGTGGCCACCGGCCAAGCGGCCATTGCGGCAACGGCCATCCATAACAGTCTCTAAGATAGTTTTCACGCTCAGCGCCGGCCTGCTTGCCAGACGCCGAACACAATCAAGGCCATGGCCAGCCCCGTCACCAAACTCAGCTGCTCGCCAAACCAAAGCAGTCCGGCGATCACACCGACCACGGCCATCACATAGCCGATCAGGCTGAAATGCACCGGGTTGACCGCCTTCTGCAGTCGAAAATAAACGCTATAGCCCAGGGCAAACAGAACAGCCTGCACCAGTAGCCAGCTCCAACCGGCCATGCCCGACAGGGCAGGATAGATGTTGCCGGTGGCCCAGGCGACCGGCAGCAGCCCCAGGG
>JAJUGC010000234.1 GCA_029268325.1 Gammaproteobacteria bacterium
GCAAGCCCTTCCCCTCTGGCACTGACTTGTAATCTGTTTCGCCAGGCACCAAGCCACAGGTACCTGACGAGAGGCTCAAAATGTCCCCAACTTTAACAACCTATCCCCCGCCAGGCCAGCCCGGGCCTTGTCTACCCTCTGCCAAACAAAGAGTGTAGAGGCGGCCTTACCAGCCCAACGTCTGTTTCACAAAGGGCACGGTCAGCTTGCGTTGGGCCGAGAGAGAAGCCCGATCCAGGCGTTCCAGAATATCCAGGAGCTGCCCCAGGCTACGTTCGCTTCGCTTCATAATAAACGACGCCACATCCTCCGGCAGCTCAAAGCCCCGCTCCAAGGCCCGCTGGCGCAGCACACGGGTTTTCACCCCATCCCCGGGCGCGGTGACATGCAGTGTCATACCCCACTGCAACCGGGACTCCAGGTCCGGCAGCTGTAACCCCAGCCCCCGCACGGGCTGATGGCCCGCAATAATCAGCTTGGCACGGCAATCCCGGGCACGATTGAAACAATGAAAGATCGCCTGCTCCGCATCCTGGCTGCCCGCCACCTGCTCCAGCTCGTCCAGGCAGATCAGGTCATACTGCTCCAGCCCTTCCAAAGCATCCACCACACTATCGCCCAGGGCTGTGAGCGGCATATAGATGGCAGAGCTGCCGGCTTCCTCCACCGCATGGCAGGATGCCTGCAACAAGTGACTTAGGCCGGAGCCACAAGGTCCCCACAGATAGAGGAAGTTCTCGGAGTCCTGCTCCAGAAACAGACGCAACTGGGCAACCACGGTGGCCGTGGCGTCCTCAACAAAGTTACCGAAGGTGGCATCCTGGCGCAGCGGAAAGCGAAGCGCCAGCTGTTGGGGCATATCGTGAGGATCAGTGGCCATCAGGAATCCAGCCTCCGGCCCGATCGGTTGGAAAAAAACTTATAGCTCCAGAGGCCAACATAATGTACTCCACTGGCCACAATGGCCAAGGCAACCAGCCAGGGGCCCCAGACCAATGCCGTTACGGGCAGGGTCACACCAGCCAGATTCAACATCACCATCAACACATAAGTAATCTGCAGAAAGGTCGTGAGCTTTCCGAGCCAGGTAGGGCTCATTTCATAGGGGCCAACCAGATAGTGATAGACCAATCCCCCCGTCACGATGACAAGGTCCCGGGCAAACACCATGATCATGAGCCAGAGCGGCACCTGGTTGGTCAATGCCAGGAGCAGGAAAGCGGTGACCAGTAACAGCTTGTCCGCCAAAGGGTCGGCAACGGCGCCAAAACGGGTGCGCCAGTTATACCGACGGGCCAGGAATCCATCAATGCCATCAGACAGGCCCGCAATGAAGAACAAGGCCAGCGCTTCCACATAGCGCTCGGAATACAGGCAAAAGCCTACGGGCACCACCAGTAAGAAGCGGATGACTGTAATGATATTGGGAATCTGGCGTCTGCTTACCAACAAAAACTGGTTCCTCCGCCCGAGAAGCCTTTAGTCCACCCCGCTGCTACCGAGGCACCAACCTGCAGGCCAATCAGGTTTCAACGACTACCTATCTATGGCCGCCACCGGTATCTCAGTATTCTCTCTGCCCCTTCAGTGGGGCTCCCATCCAGCTCGGGACGTAGCCGGCGCTCCAGGGCCAGATACTCCCGAAGTTGCTCGGGGCTTCCCACAAGACTGAGGCGATAGCGAATCCGGTTACCCTCCACCAGGATCGGTTGGGCGCTACCCACAGGCCGCAAAGAACTCAAATACTGGGTCAGGGCGGCATAGTCGGCCAGGCTGGCCACATCTGCGACCTCAATCAATACATCCCCCGCCAGAATCTCTCCGGATTGGGTATAGCGCTGCGCGAGGTTTTCGGTAACCCGGTCAACAATGACCTGCAGTACCTCGTTGGCAGAGCCGGCAGAAGCCGAGTCAGACACCACCTCACCCTTGACGCTCAGCTGCCAGCGACCACTCCAGAGGCCTTCACCGCCCCGGTAGACCCGTCCCACCAGAACCGCATCATGGGCATAGCGCGCCGAGGCTTCCTGAACCGTGTCCAGGAACAGGCCCCAGACATCCGCCGAAGAAACCCGGCTGGTATCCTGCAAGTCCATCAAGGGAATCACCAGGGGCAAGCCCCGCTCCGCGGCGCGCTCTTCCAATTGGGCGACCAAGGAAGCGGAACCGCCTTCGGAGCCCAGCAGCTCACGGCGGCCATTTTGCTCAACCGCCAGCCACACAACGACGGCCGGGCGGTTATCCCCCCAAACCGACAGCTCCGCCTGAGTCAACAACCGGTCGATTGCCGCCGGGACAAAGGACACTTCCAGCGAAAGATTCGGCTCTTGTCCGACGTAACCATACTGGGCCGCATACTGGCGCGCGTTCTCGGCGGCCTCCTGAAGCAGAGGATGCTCCATGGCCGCCTCCTGCCCCGCAACTTTCAGGACGACCTGGCTGAACGCCCTGGCAAAGGCCTGGTCCATTTCGGTTTTGTCTGCAACCGCTACCCGTACCTCATAAAGGTCCTGGACAATCGCGGCACGGGCCAGATTCCCGTAGACACAAAACAGGGCCAGCAGCAGGAGCTGGACGCAAAGGCAGCGGTAGCCGGACGCAGCAAAGCGCCTGGGCCTAGCAAGAGAATGTAACCGATGCATGAGTTCTTTATTTGCTCGTATAGAAAGGGGTGAAGAATACACCATTCCTGAATCTTAACCTATCTTTCACCTGTTTTGCCGCGTCTTGCCAGATCCAAAACGCCTGACACAATCCAAGTGGCTGCCACGGCCGACTACTGATAAAATACGGCCCCCATAGTTTTCGCAACCTTGCACAGTAGGCGATTTCATGAGCGAGCAATCCCCACGTCCTTCCCTGAGTTATAAAGATGCCGGCGTCGACATTGATGCGGGTAACGCGCTGGTTCAACGTATTAAAGGCGCCGCAGCCCGGACCCGTCGCCCTGAAGTCATGGGCGGGCTGGGGGGCTTTGGCGCCCTGTGCGCTATTCCGCCGGGATACCGGGAACCGGTCCTGGTCTCCGGCACCGATGGCGTAGGCACCAAGTTACGCCTGGCCATGGATCTGGGCCGCCATGACACCATTGGCATCGACCTGGTAGGCATGTGCGTCAATGATCTGGTCGTCCAAGGAGCCGAACCCCTGTTCTTCCTGGACTATTACGCCACCGGCAAACTGAATGTGGATGTGGCCGCCACTGTCGTCAACGGCATCAGTGAAGGCTGCCTACAGGCAGGCTGTGCCCTGGTGGGCGGAGAAACTGCAGAAATGCCCGGCATGTACCAGGGTGACGACTACGACCTGGCCGGTTTCTGTGTCGGTGTGGTGGAAAAATCCGAAATCATCGACGGTAGTAAAGTACAGGCAGGCGACGTCCTGCTGGCCTTGGCTTCCTCCGGCCCCCACTCCAACGGCTACTCATTGATCCGCAAGGTAATCGAAGTAAGCCAGGCCGACCTGAGCCAGCCCCTGGAGCAAGGCACCCTGGCCGATGCCCTGATGGCGCCTACCCGCATTTACGTGAAGCCCCTGCTGGCTCTGCGCCAGCAATATCCCGTTCATGCCCTGGCCCATATCACCGGTGGCGGATTGCTGGAAAACATCCCCCGGGTGCTGCCGGAAAACACCAAGGCCGTGATCGACCGCTCCAGCTGGCAAATGCCGGCAGTGTTCCGCTGGCTGCAGGACCAAGGCAACATCGAAGAGCAGGAAATGTACCGCACCTTCAACTGCGGCGTGGGCATGGTTCTTTGCGTGCCCGCCGAGCAGGCAGAGGCGGCCCGGGAATTCCTGGCCAGCCAGGGCGAAACGGCTTGGGTGATCGGTCGTGTCGAGGCGACCGAACAAGCCGAGCCCTTTGTCGAGATGGCCTGAGTCCAGCCCATGAGTTCGAACAGGCACGGCCTGGTAATTCTCATCTCAGGCTCCGGCACCAACCTGCAGGCCATTATCGACGCCATTAAAGAAGGCACGGTGGAAGCGGATATCCGCTGCGTCATCAGCAACCGGGCGGATGCCTATGGCCTGGAACGGGCCCGGCAAGCCGGGATTGCCACCCGCGTCGTCGACCACCGCCAGTACGACAGTCGCGAATCCTTTGATGCCGCCCTGCAACAGGAAATCGACCAGTTCCAACCGGACCTGGTCGTCCTGGCCGGCTTCATGCGGATTTTGACAACCGAATTCGTGCGCCATTACCGGGGACGGATGCTCAACATTCACCCCTCCCTCCTGCCCAAGTTCCGCGGCCTCAACACCCACGCCCGCGCCATTGAAGCAGGTGAAGCCGAGCATGGCGTCACGGTGCACTTCGTAACGGAAGAACTGGATGGCGGGCCCAATGTCCTGCAGGCCATTATTCCTATTGAGCCTGACGACACCCCCGACACCTTGCGTGTCCGGGTACAGCGGCAAGAGCACTTCATTTTCCCGGAGGCCATCCGCTGGTTTCTCAGTGGCCGCCTGAAAATGGAAGGCGACCAGGCCTTGCTGGACGGCGCCCCCCTACCCTATAGCGGCATTCAGATCCGAAGCGGCGGGCAGCAGTAGCTGCCCCTGCTCAGGGCTCAAGCCCCGTCGTAGGCCTTCTTGACC
>JAJUGC010000235.1 GCA_029268325.1 Gammaproteobacteria bacterium
ACGCCACCATCCCGAGGCGGTTTTGTTTCTGGATGGGGCAGGCTATATCCGGTCCTGCAATCCGGCGGCCGAGCGTCTGTATGGCTACAACGAAGCAGAGTTAAAAGGTCAGTCCTCCTTTATGCTTCGTGCCGAAGATCATGTAAATCTCCAGGAAGTAGAGCGCCAGCTTAGAGAACGGCGCAGCTGGAGTGGGGAGTCGCGCCAGCGCCGTCGTGACGGCAGCGTGTTTGATGTGCAAATGTCGCTGACCGTGCTGCTCAACGAACGGAGCCAGCGAGAGGGGCTGGTACTGGTGTCCCGTGATAACTCCGAGGTCAAACAGCTGGAACAGCACTTACGCTGGAGCGAGCGCCGCTTCCGGTCGATGATCGAACATGTGCCGGGCATGGTGTATGAGTGGTATGCCCGGCACGATGGCTCTGAATCCGGCTTTAATTACATCAGCTCACGGGTGCGGGACGTCCTGGGAGTCGAGCCGGTACAGGCCATGAAGGACACCGGTCAGCTGATTCGTGCCATTCACCCGGACGACCAGCAAGGCTTCGCCCTCTCCATTCAGGAAGCGGTCCGCAACCGCTCTCGCTGGGAGCACCAGGCCCGCCTCATGCGGAAGGGGGATCCCGACAACGTCCGTTGGCTGATGGGCATCTCCGAGCCGGTCGACTGGAATGAGGAGCAGGTGGTGTTTCATGGGGTTCTCATGGACATTACCGCCGAGCGCCAGTATCGGGAGGAACTGATGGCCGCCAAGGAGCGGGCCGAGGCGGCGTCCCGGGCCAAGGCGGAATTTTTGTCCATTATGAGTCATGAGATCCGCACCCCCATGAACGCCATCATTGGGCTAACCCACATGCTGCTGGAGGAAAACCCGCGTCCCGAGCAGGTGGAGAACCTGAGCATCCTGCGCTTTTCTGCGGAAAACCTGCTCTCTCTGATCAACGATATCCTGGACTACAACAAGATCGAGGCAGGCAAGATCGAATTGGAGCAAATCGAGTTCGACCTGCACGACCTGCTGCGGGGCATTATCCGCAGCGCCCAATACAGTGGCCAAGAAAAGGGTCTGCAGATTACCGAGGTCATCGATGAGCAGGTGCCCTGCTGGGTAATCGGGGATCCAACCCGGCTGGCGCAGGTTCTGAGCAACCTGCTGAGCAATGCGGTGAAGTTTACCCATCGGGGGCGGGTGGAGCTGAGCGTGCAACGCCTGGACCAGGGGGATCCGGAGCGGGCCATGCTCGAATTTCGGGTGACCGACAGCGGTATTGGGATTTCCGAGGATAACCTGGGGCGGATCTTTGAATACTTTACCCAGGCTGATGAAAGCATTACCCGTTCCTATGGTGGTACAGGGCTGGGGCTGGCCATCACCAAGGCACTGGTGGAACGGTTTGGCAGTGAAATTCGGGTTGAATCCCAGGTGGGAGTCGGCTCCAGCTTTTCTTTCCAACTGTATTTGCCTCACTTGCAGCCGCCGTTGGAGGAGGAGGGTCTCCTGCTGCCCCAGCCGGAGCCGTTGAGCTTGTCCGGTTGTCGGATCCTGCTGGTGGAAGACAACCCGGTCAACGTTATGGTGGCCGAGAAGCTGCTGCGTAAGTGGGGCGCCCAGGTGGATACGGCCAATAACGGCGTTGAGGCGATTATGCGGGTGCAGCAGTGCCCTTACGATCTGGTTCTGATGGATATTCAGATGCCCGTCAAGGACGGCTATGCCGCTGCCCGGGAAATTCGGGCCTTGCCGGGCGACAGGTTCCATACATTGCCCATTATTGCCCTGACCGAGGCAACCACCGATGACGTGCAGGTGGAAACGGTGCGTGCCGGCATGAATGGTTTCCTTGCCAAGCCCATCAATCCCAGCGAACTCCGGCGGACCATCTTTCGCTATTTGGGCCGGGAGATGAAGTTCGGCACCTAAGTCCAATTCGCAAAGCCTTTTCTGAATTCGGTAAAATAGGCATCAATGCCATATCACAGATGCTTGCCGGTATTTTAGCCGGAGCCGCCCGTTAAGATCGGCTCTGGGCGGATGGAGCCCCGGAACACTTAGCCGCAGGCGCTTATCTTTCAAGAGCCCGGTTGGGCCTGACTGCAGTTGATGGGAGGATCGGGTGGAAACTGAGAATTTAGTGCAACAGGGCGATGAGTCGTCCAAAAAACGGGTGGTCGCCATCTATTCAGGCGGCATGGATTCCTTCACGCTGCTGCACCGGTTGCTGCGCCAAGGCTATGAAGTCCATGCCCTGTCGTTCAATTATGGCCAGCGTCACAGCAAGGAATTGCAATTCGCGCGCCGGGTATGTGCCGAGTTGAACCTGTCCCATAAAGAGGTGGACATCACCGCCATCAACCAATTGCTGCAGGGCTCCTCCCTGACGGACAACATCGAGGTGCCGGAAGGGCACTATGCGGCGGAAAACATGAAATCCACGGTGGTGCCCAACCGCAACATGATCATGCTGTCGTTGGCGATCGGCTATGCGGTGTCCATCAAGGCCAGCGCTGTCTATTACGGTGCCCATGGGGGCGATCACGCCATCTATCCGGACTGCCGGCCGCTGTTTGTGGAGAAAATGAACGAGGTCTCCCAGGTGGCGAACTATGAGCCGGTGGATGTGGTGGCCCCCTACCTGCATGCCAACAAGATCGACATCCTGCGGGAGGGGCTGGACATGGGGCTGGACTACGGCAAGACCTGGACCTGCTACAACGGCCGCGAACGGGCCTGTGGCAAGTGCGGCTCCTGTATCGAGCGGCTGGAAGCCTTCAGCGCCAATGGCGCGGTCGACCCGCTTCCCTACGAAACCACCTGAGGCCGTTATGTACCGTATCAAGGAAATGTTCTACAGCCTGCAGGGCGAAGGGGCCCATGCGGGGCGACCGGCGGTGTTCTGCCGCTTCAGCAAGTGCAATCTCTGGACCGGGCGGGAGAAGGATCGCGCCACGGCGGTCTGCAATTTCTGCGATACGGATTTCGTGGGCACCGATGGCAGCTTCGGCGGCCGCTACGATACGGCCGAGGCGGTTGCCGACCAGGTGGCCCGACTCTGGCCAGATCTCAGCCAGGGTACGCCCTATGTGATCTGCACCGGTGGCGAACCCTTGCTGCAACTGGATAAGGCCCTGATCGACGCCTTCCATGCCCGAGGCTTTGAAGTGGGTGTGGAAACCAATGGCACCCTGCCGGCGCCGGAGGGGCTGGACTGGATCTGTGTGAGCCCCAAGGCCGATGCGCCGGTGGTGATCGAAACCTGTGACGAGCTCAAGCTGGTGTATCCGCAGCCCCTGGCTCCCCCGGAGCGATTCCGGCACATCAAGGCCCGTTACTATTTCCTGTCGCCTATGGCCGACCCACAGGTGAGAGAAGGTGCGGATCCGGTCAAGGACCGCAACACCCGGGCAGCGTTAGAGTATTGCCTGGCCAACCCGCGCTGGCGGCTGTCCTTGCAAATGCATAAGCTGTTGGGAATCGAATAACCGGGATTGGTTGGCCGGGAGGGGCCTGGCGGCAGGCCAGTGGCCCGCCGCCGGGAAGCCTTAGCGCATGCTAAGGCCTTTTTGGGAGCGGATGCGGTCTTGCACGTTCAGGCTGCGTTGCAGCAGGGTTTCGATGCGGGCCAGCTGGGCTTCGATCTCGGGTGAGCGCATGAAGCGCGGGCCTTGGAAGTCGAACTCGATTCCGTAGCGAAACTGGGAGCCTATGGGGCGGACATAGCGCACCACACCGGCCAGTTTCTCGATCTGGATGGACCCCATATCCATGACCAGCTCCAGAGCGACCATGACGTCCTCCTCCGGCTGGAGTTCGGTTGGCGTATCAATCGCGATTCCCTGCTTGTTATAGTCAAGGGGCTGCACCTCGACCCAGCTCTCGTTGAACAGGGTTTTCTTAACTCGAAGCGAAGCGCGCAACTCGGCAGCGGGATAACGTCTTAGGAGCCGTCTGTCTTCCGGGTTGGTGTTCTTTCCGACCATATGTACCTCAAATGGACTACTTCTAGGCAAAGGGTTCGTTGGGGGTAGCGCACGTTGGAAGGGCGCTGGAAACCAAGATGGATTTGCTCTGGTATAGGATGGTTATAGCTGCCAATCCGGAGTTTGTCGCCCGAGGACAGGGTACGGACACGACAAAATGTCATTATTGAGAACTCTTCAAAGGAATTGACGACCGGTTGGTTGGAGCTCGGCCCCAAAGGCCACTGCTTCCTTGTAAGCAAAGCCAGGCTCGCGCTATATCAAAATAACACTTTGGATAAGGCACTTTTATGACCGCCGTAGACCTGCATCACCGTATCACCGGCAGCGGCCAGCCTCTGGTTATGCTGCATGGCCTGTTTGGCTCCCAGGAGAACCTCGGGGCCATCAGCCGCCTTCTGGCGGACCAGTACCAGATCCATGGCCTGGACTTGCGTAACCATGGCCGCTCCCCCCATACCCGGGCCCACAGCTATCCCCTGATGGTGGAGGACGTGATTGCCTACATGGATCGTGCAGGCCTGGAGCGGGCGCATTTCATCGGCCATTCCATGGGGGGCAAGACGGCCATGCAGCTGGCGCTGAGCCACCCGCAACGAGTGGAGCGCCTGGTGG
>JAJUGC010000236.1 GCA_029268325.1 Gammaproteobacteria bacterium
ATCAGGCCGACCACCGGATGGGGGGTATCTTGTTTGAACTCGGTGCTGTGGGCCTCTGCCAAGCCGGCCACATGCCGTGCGAATTCGATAACGGCCACCTGCATTCCCAGACAGATGCCCAGGTAAGGGATCTTGTTCTCGCGGGCATAGCGTACGGTTTGGATCTTGCCTTCCACACCCCGCTCGCCAAAGCCGCCCGGCACCAAAATGCCATGGACGCCTTCCAGGATGTCCGTGCCCTCACGCTCGATCCGTTCGGAGTCGATATAGCGCACCTTCACCTTGGTACGGGTCCGGATACCGGCGTGTTTGATGGCCTCAATCAGGGACTTGTAGGCATCGAGCAAATCCATGTATTTGCCCACCATGGCAATTTCCACGGTGCGCTCGGGATTTTGCTCGGCCTCGACCACGGCTTCCCATTCGCTCAGGTCGGCCGGGCCACATTCCAGCCCGAAGCGCTCGACCACGATGTCGTCCAGCCCTTGCTGGTGCAGCATCATGGGAATCCGGTAAATTGAGTCTGCATCTTGCAGGGCGATGACCGCCCGCTCTTCCACGTTGGTAAACAACGCGATCTTACGGCGGGAAGAATCGTCGATCTCATGGTCGGAACGGCACACCAGGATATCCGGCTGCAGGCCGATGGAACGCATTTCCTTGACGGAATGCTGGGTAGGCTTGGTTTTGGTCTCACCGGCAGTGGCGATATAGGGCACCAGGGTCAGGTGCATAAACAGTGCACGTTTGGAGCCCACTTCCACCTTCAGCTGGCGAATGGCTTCCAAAAATGGCAGGGATTCAATATCACCCACCGTGCCGCCAATTTCCACTAGGGCTACATCCGCATCACCCGCACCTTCCACAATCCGGCGCTTGATCTCATCGGTAATATGGGGAATCACCTGGACAGTACCGCCCAGATAGTCACCACGGCGCTCGCGACGCAACACGGTCTCGTAGACGCGTCCGGTCGTGAAGTTGTTGCGCTTGCTCATGGTGGTGCGGATAAAACGCTCATAGTGCCCCAAATCCAGGTCGGTTTCAGCGCCATCTTCGGTCACAAAAACTTCGCCGTGCTGGAACGGGCTCATGGTTCCCGGATCCACGTTAATGTAGGGATCCAGCTTAAGCATGGTGACTTTGAGGCCTCGAGCTTCGAGAATAGCCGCCAGGGATGCAGAGGCTATCCCTTTCCCAAGTGAAGATACAACACCACCAGTGACGAAGATGTAGCGCGTCATGCAGATCCCGTTGAACGTCTGTTGATTGAGGAGGGGAGATTGTCATCTCAAGATGGGACGCCAGAATACCAGAAAGGCAGGGGTGACTCAATCCAACTACCCTGCCATTCCGCGATCATTTCGGTTTTGTCGTACCCTGAAAACAGCTCCCGTAGGCCTACAGGGCAGACTGGATATCCGCCAGCAAATCCTCGGCATTTTCGATCCCCACCGAGAGGCGGATGGTACGTACCGTCAACCCTTGACGCTCCCTCTCAGCAACGGGAAGGTTCCTATGGGAAGTCAGCGCTGGCACACAGATGGTGGTCTCCACCCCACCCAGGCTCAACGCCGGCTGGATCAGTTGCAAGCGGTCCAGAAAAAGCTCCGGTGCGGCGGCATCCGCAGCCAGCTCAAAGCTCAACATGCCGCCAAAGCCTCGCATCTGGACCCGGGCAACCCCATGGGAAGGATGGCTCTCCAGCCCCGGGTAATACACCCGCTGCACCTTGGGATGACGCTCCAGGGCCCGGGCCAGAAACAGGGCATTCTCATTCTGCCGCTGCACCCGTACATGCAGTGTCTTGAGGCTGCGCTCCAGCAAATAGCAGGACTGGGCATCCAGGCTGCCGCCCAGATAGGTGGCCGTCTGGCGCACCTGCCCCATCAACGCCTCGTTGCCCAGCGCCACCCCGCAGCACAGGTCGCTGTGCCCGCCCAGGTACTTGGTGCCACTGTGAATCACCACATCCAGGCCAAACCGTAGCGGGTTCTGGTTCACGGGCGACGCAAAAGTACTGTCAATAACGGTGGTAATTCCTAGCTCTTGTCCCAAAGCAGCCAGTGCCTGGAGATCCACCACCTGTAACAGGGGATTGGCGGGCGACTCCACATAAACCATCCGGGTTGCCGGCGTCACTGCTGCCCGCAGAGAGGCAATGTCCGGGGCGGCAAAGCTGTAGCTGATCCCGGCTCGCTCCAGCAGATTGGCCACAAAGGCATAGGTGCCGCCGTAGATCTGATCCTGCAGTACAACATGATCCCCGGCCTTGAGCAGGGTGAGAAACACGGTGGAAATAGCCCCCATCCCGGAGCTGAACAGCACGCCATCTTCTGCCGACTCCAGGGCTGCCAGTTTGGCCACCACCGCCTGCTGGTTGACCGTATTGAACAGGCGCGGGTAAACCGGCTCCTCCTGCACCCGATAGTCAAAGGCAGAAGAGGTGTAAATGGGGGTGTTGACGCCTCGGGTGTTGGGATCCAGGCGCGTGCCCGCGTGAACGCTGGCCGTTTCGGGTTTCATGCTGTACTCCTTGCCAGTCGGCATGGTGGTCAGCCATCCAACGGCTCTTGGGGATTAAAGTTGTGATCAAAAACCTGTGTTAATTCAGTTAGGCATCCAGGCCAGCTCTACACCGACCGCTCCCGGCTCCGCCACAAACCCTTGGGCCACCAGATAGCCGGGAACCGCTGCCAGCTCGTCGTTAAAATAGATCAACGGCAGCTGGCTACGCAGCCAGGTTGGTACCCCCCATTCCTGAAGCAGTTTCTTCAGGGGACGGCGCAGGCCGCTATGGGGCATCCGGCAACTCTCACCCCCTTGGCGAAACCGTACTGTGACCCGCTCCCCCAAGCCCGGCAGGCGCAGTAAGCTCGAGCCGGCTACAGAGGATTCATGGAGCACTGCCCGAAGCTCGCCCCAGGACAATCCCAAAGGGTCCCGCAGATTCCAATCCAGAACCTGTTGCAGGTCCACCGCTGGCTCAGCTTTGGTCAAAACAAGACAGTTGCGATAGCGGCGCAGACAGACGCCGGACCAGGACAGCTCCGGGCAGGCATCCACCCGGGCGGCCATGACTTCACTAAAGATGCGCTCAAAGACTCGCTCACTGGGCGCTACCGCCCCCTGCCCTTCGATCCAGAACCGTACCAGGTTCCGCTGCCGCGGCGGCGATAACTCCAGGAGCGCGGGAATCTCTAACTCTCCTGCAGGGGTGATAGCCGCCTGAGCATCCAACTGTGCCAACTCACCTAGAAGCAGGTCAGCCTCCCGACACCAGGTGCTAGTTTGGGCCAGACGCCTGGTCAGGGCTGGCCAGCGGGTCTTCAAGCGAGGCAGGATTTCAAGGCGCAGAAAGTTGCGATCATAGACCTGCTCCTGGTTGCTTTCATCTTCAACCCAGGTCAGGCGCCAGGATTGGGCCAATGATTCCAGCTCATTACGGCTCCAGTCCAACAGGGGCCGGTAAAGAGTGCCCCTCCCGACGGGGCGACTCTGCGGCATCGCCGCCAGCCCTCGCACACCACTGCCCCGTACCAGGTTCAGCATCAAGGTTTCCGCCTGATCATCCTGGTGATGGGCCTGTACCAGCACCTCGCCCGCTGCCAGTTCAGCCTCAAAGGTCTGATAACGGGCAATGCGGGCCGCGGCCTCCAACCCTTCGCCGGAGTCTCTCGCCACTTGCACTTGCCTCACTTGGCAGGGAATCTGGCGCTGTTGGCAGGCTTGCAGGCAATGTTCAGCCCAGCTATCGGCATTAGGGCTCAGCCCATGATGGATATGCAGGGCCCTCAAGCGCAATCCAGGCCGGATCTGGCGATAGCGGCTCAGGGCCTCCAGCAAAACCATGGAGTCCAGACCGCCGCTTAAGGCAATCAAATAGCCGGTTGCGGCGGGGAGTTGTTGCAGGTCCCGCAGCACACGGGCTGCGGTTTCAGCAGGCAGGTCGGAAAAAGGATCAGGCCTTTTGGTCATAGGCGACCAACCGCGAGTAGCGGGCGTCTACCAGTTTATCCAGGGGGATTCTCCCAAGCTCCTTGAGGCCTTCCAGCAGCGCCACCTTGATGTTCGCCGCCATCAGCTCCGGGTCACGATGGGCCGCACCCAGGGGCTCTTTGATCACCTTGTCCACAAACCCCAGCTCCTTGAGCCGGGCTGCGGTGATTCCCATGGCCTCTGCGGCCTCGGAGGCGTATTCGGCACTCTTCCAAAGGATAGAGGCGCAGCCTTCCGGTGAAATGACCGAGTAGGTGGAATATTCCAGCATATACAGCCGGTCACAGACACCAATGGCCAGGGCGCCGCCGGATCCACCTTCGCCGCAATGCGGAGCGGAAGCCCGGTCCGCTTCGCCACCTCGATCGCGTGGTCCGGCCGCTTTTCCGGAGAGATCCGCCCAAGGAAAGCCAGATAGCCTTCGTGCTGCGGGTGGTACGTGTAGAGGTCCTGAGGAAGTCCGTGGTGCACGGTCGCCTGCCAGTTCGCCCAAGGCAGCGGCCGGCGCTGCGCGTTTGAAATCGAGACCAGCGGCATTTCCGCGTATTCGCGGAACACCGGCTCCAGTTCGGGCAGATCCAG
>JAJUGC010000237.1 GCA_029268325.1 Gammaproteobacteria bacterium
GCTCTATGCCCACCCCAAGGTGAACCCGGACCCGGCCCGGGTACGGTTCACCGGCCTGACCCAGGATGCAGCCCAACTGGAAATCTTTGCCTATATCCAGGCCGCCGACGTCAACGACTTCATGGAGGTCCAAGAAGACCTGCTGCTTCGAATCCTGGACATTATCGACAAGAGTGGCACCGGGCTCGCCCTCCCTTCCCAGACCCTTTACTTTGCCCGGGACCAGGGCCTGGATCAGTCCCGCACCCAGGCCGCCGAAGACCAAGTCCGCCAATGGCAGGAGGCAGGCGAACTGCAACTGCCCCGGTTTGATCCGGAGCGGATCGCCAAGCTGCGCAACAGCATCCCCTATCCACCGCCGGGCACGGCCATGGGCAAGCGCCAGTAGTTCATCCGCAGCCAGGCCTCCTCCTTTGGGAAGCGCGGGCCCTTATGAGTAAGTTTTAAGGGTAGGACTTGTACGAGGTGCCGCACGAGGCGGCTGACAGTCGAGAAGGAGAACTAGGATGAAGTTAAACAGCATGGTTCTGGCATTAGCACTGGGCCTGGGAGCAAGCGGGCTCTGCGTCGCGGAGTCGGCCTTGCCCGGCACCGAAGATTACCCAGAAGCCCGGGGCCGCTCGGACACCGACCCGGGCCTTAACGCCACAGGCTTTGATGATCGCCCGGGGCCACCGGAGAGCCTGGGTGAGAGCGAACCGGCCGTATCCACAGTGGACTTTAGCGAAAGCCGTTTTGAGCAGTTGGATCTGGATCAGGACCAGTCCCTGTCGCAAACGGAAGCCGAGGCGGACCCCGATTTGGCCGCCATTTTCAGTGAGGTCGACGAAGACGGCGACAACCAGCTCAGCGCCGAGGAGTTTACCGAGTACGCCCCCGAAAATTAACCGTCTCCAGATGGTCTTTAAGCGGGCTTGGAGGTCAAGCCCGCCTTCCCACCAACCAGGGTCTCACTAAAAACGAAAATATGAGCATGGACACCCGCACTGTCAAAACGGCAATTTTGGCCCCGGTTTTTATTCCCGCAGTGATTGTGGCCCTATTGCTGGTGATCGGCACCATCAGCAACCCCGAACTGGCGAATGAGGCTTTCCAAGCCACCCTTGCCTATATCACCCGAACGTTCGGCTGGTTTTACATGCTAGCCGTGGCGATTTTTCTGGTCTTTATTGTTGCCATGGCTGCCAGTCGCTGGGGAAAGATCAAGCTGGGCCCCGACCATGCAGTCCCCCAATACAGCTTTCCGGCTTGGTTCGCCATGCTGTTTTCCGCCGGCTACGGGATTGCCTTACTGTTCTTTGGGGTGGCAGAACCCGTACTTCACTATGCCTCCCCCCCTGCCGGCAGTGCCCTGACGGTGGACTCCGCCAAGCAGGCCATGCAGATTGCGTTTTTCCACTGGGGCTTCCACATCTGGGCAATCTATGGACTGGTCGGGCTGGTCTTGGCCTATTTTGCATTTCGCCACGGGCTTCCCCTCTCCATGCGCTCTGCGCTGTATCCGCTGGTTGGCGATAAAATCCACGGCCCGATTGGTCATGTCGTCGATGTCTTTGCCATCCTCGGCACCCTGTTTGGCATTGCCACAACCCTGGGTTTGTCAGTCACCCAGATCAATGCCGGAGTCAATTACCTATGGCCACAGATTCCAGTCAACACTCAGGTACAGGTGATTGCGATCATCGCCATTACCGCCTTGGCCACCCTGTCTGTCGTCGCCGGACTGGATAAAGGCATCAAGCGCCTGTCCATCCTCAACATGGCCCTAGCGCTCACCCTAATGCTGTTTGTCTTTCTCACGGGGCCTTCTGTCTTCATTCTGGAGACCTTTCTGCAAAATACCGGCAGTTATCTCAACAACATCATTGAGCGTACCTTCAATCTACAGGCCTACAGCCGCAGTGACTGGATCGGCAACTGGACGCTATTTATCTTCGGCTGGACGATCGCCTGGGCTCCCTTCGTGGGACTGTTCATCGCCAAGATCAGCCGGGGACGCACTATCCGCCAGTTTGTCTTCGGCGTGATGTTTGTACCCACGCTGTTTACCTTCCTCTGGTTCTCCATCTTCGGCGATACCGCGCTACACCTAATCATGGTCGAAGGTTACACCACTCTCATTGAAGAGGTGCAGGCAGACCACGCCATTGCCCTGTTCAAGCTTTATGAACTCCTGCCATTCACGGCCATTGCCTCCTTTGTCACTGTGGTGTTGATCATCACCTTCTTCGTCACCTCGGCCGATTCCGGCGCTCTGGTGGTGGACTCCCTGGCTTCCGGTGGCGCCACATCGACTCCCGCCTGGCAGCGCTTGTTCTGGGCCGCAACCTCCGGCACTCTGGCAGCAGTACTGCTGCTTGCTGGGGGCTTAAAAGCCCTACAGACGATGACCATCACCAGCGCCTTGCCGTTCGCCATCATCATGCTGATTTCCGCCGTCGGCATGTGGCGTGCCCTGACCATCGAAGGCCATCGGGAAGCCAGTCTCAAGGCCCGCATGCAAACAGGACGACAGGGTGCAGCAGCTCTGTGGAAGAAGCGCCTGGCGGGTATCATTCACTATCCCTCCCAAGACGACGTTGATAGCTTCATCCACCATACGGTGCTCCCTGCCATGCAGCGGGTACGTTGGGAGCTGAACAACCGGGAGTGGCCCACGGAAGTCCACTATGAGGCGGAAACTGGCCGAGCCCACCTGGAAGTCAGCAAGCCGGAACAAGTGGACTTTAGTTATGATATCCGGCGCCGGGGGTATCCACGCCCAGACTTCGCCTTCCCGGAAATGGATCGTCATACCGAAGGCGACGAATTCTATTATCGCGCGGAAGTTTTTCTGCGCCGTGGGGGACAGCACTATGACATTTATGGCTACAGCGAACAGGACATCATCGGCGACATTCTCGATCACTTCGAGGAATACCTGCACTTCCTGCATATATCGCCGGGAAACCTACCCTGGAACATGGCGGAACACGACGACATGCTGACCCCGTCAGACCCAGAAGACTCTGCCCGCTAGCCCCCATAAAAGAAGCAGGTTGCGCGAAGCCAGCCAGGGCTGGATACAAGGCAGGAACAGACTGTTTAATGGACTCACTATTACCGGCCAGATACTCTGAACAGAAAGCTCTGATGGCGTCATCCAATCTCTAGTATTGGGTAACAGGATTGCCTGATGACAATCACTTTGGCAAAGGCACAACTTCCATGAATGAAACAACCGTAGACGTACTGCTGGTCGGCGGTGGGGTTATGAGCGCCACCCTGGGCACCATGCTGACCCAGTTGGATCCCACCCTGAACATTGTTCTGGTAGAAAGACTCGATCACGTTGCTCACGAAAGCACGGACGGCTGGAACAATGCCGGCACCGGCCACGCGGGCTATTGCGAGCTGAACTATACGCCGGAACAACCCGATGGCAGCATTGCCATCAACCGCGCCCTGTCCATCAATGCCGCCTTCGAGGTGTCGTTACAGCTCTGGAGCTACCTGGTAGAACGTAACGCACTACCTGCACCAACCGAGTTCATTAACCCCACGCCGCACCAGAGCTTTGTGTGGGGTGAAAAGGATGTGGAGTTTCTGCGCAAGCGCTATGAACTGCTGAGCAAGCACCACCTGTTTAAAGACATGCAATACAGCGAAGACCGCCAGGTTCTCCAGCAGTGGATGCCGCTGGTGATGCAGGGCCGTGACCCCAACCAGCCGACTGCCGCTACACGAGTGGAATACGGTTCCGATGTGGACTTCGGCTCCCTGACCCGCAACATGGTCAAATCCTTGCAGCAACACCCTAACTTCCAGCTTCTGCTGAACCACCCGGTCAAGGGCCTGAAACGCCGCAACGACGGTCGCTGGCTGGTGCGGGTAATGGATAAGCCCAACCACAAGATCAAGTACTTCAACGCCGGGTTCGTGTTCCTGGGCGCCGGAGGCGGTGCCCTGCCGCTGTTGCAAAAATCCAAGATTCCCGAAAGCAAAGGCTATGGCGGGTTCCCGGTCAGTGGCCAATGGCTGGTGTGCCAACGGCCGGAGATCGTACAGCAGCACCGTTCCAAGGTGTATGGCAAGGCTCCCGTGGGAGCGCCCCCCATGTCCGTGCCCCACCTGGATACCCGGATCATCAACGGCAAGCCGGCTCTGCTGTTTGGCCCCTATGCCGGCTTTACCACCAAGTTCCAGAAGAAGGGCTCCTCCTTTGACCTGTTTGCTTCCATCCGCTCCAAGAACTTCCGCCCGATCGTCTCGGCGGGCCTGGACAATATGGATCTCACCCGTTACCTGATCGGCGAGGTTTTCCAGTCCCACAAGGATCGGGTCAACACCCTGCGCAACTTCTTCCCGGAGGCCCGCGAGGAAGACTGGAGCCTGGCCCAGGCCGGCCAGCGGGTCCAGATTATTAAGCGGGATGCCAGCGGGCGCGGCAAGCTGGAGTTCGGCACCGAGCTGGTGGCCTCCGAAGACGGCACCTTGGCCGCGTTACTGGGCGCCTCCCCCGGAGCCTCCATTGCCGCCAATGCCATGATCGATGTGCTGGAGCGCTGCTTTGGTGA
>JAJUGC010000238.1 GCA_029268325.1 Gammaproteobacteria bacterium
CAAAGGCCATTTGCTGGGCCAGTTGGGGTTGGCTACCGAGAGCCCTTTCCAGGAAACGCAGGAAGTCCGGATCGGCAATGGAGTTGGCGGAGAGGTTCACGAACAGGCGAAAGTTCGGGCTCTGTTCGGTATTCAGGGATGGCAGCAACTGCAGGGCATGGATCATCACCCAGCGGTCGATGTCGGGGCCCAGCTGGTGGCGCTCGGCGGTGGGAATGAAACTGCTGGCCGGGCGCAGGTTGCCTTGTTCATCACGCAGGCTGACGGTCAGTTCAATGTGGGGCGGACCGGGCTCTTTGAGTGGCAGAATGGGCTGTTCGAACAACACCAGGTTACCCGTACGCAAGCTTTGGCTGATCAAGCTGGTCAGGGATTTGTCCCGAGCCTGTTCCAGGCGCTGGCGCTGCTCCGGCATAAAGACTTCATAGCGATTGCGGCCATTGTTCTTGGCCAGGTAGCAGGCCATGTCTGCGGCTTTCAGCACTTCCTCCTGATGGGAGAAATCCCTGGTGACGGGGGCGATCCCAATGCTCACGCCCACTGGAATATGGTGGCCGTCACAAACGAAGTGGAAGCCTTGCATGCTGTGGAGGATCTTGGTGGCCACTTCTTTGGCGTCGGCCAGGGTACAGTTTTCCAGGAGGATGCCGAATTCGTCGCCGCCCAAGCGGGCCAGGCAGTCCCGGCTGCGCATATGTTCCGAGAAAAGGGCGCTGATGCTTTGCAACAAGCGGTCTCCCGCATTATGGCCGCAGGTGTCGTTGACGGTCTTGAAGTTATCCAGGTCCAGGTACAGAAACGCGTACAGGTGGTCGTCTTGGGCCCGTTGAATGGCCCGTGCCAACCGGTTGTTAAACTCCTGGCGGTTGATCAGGTTGGTCAGGGCGTCGTGGCTGGCCTGGTGGGCCAGCACGTCGTTCACCCGCCGCAGTTCGGCTTCGGCCTGGCGGCGGTGCTCGTTTTCCGACTGCAGGCGCCGGTTGATTTCCTGAAGCTCCTCGTTGAGTCGGCGAATCCGGTCCTGGGCCTTCTGGCGCTCGCTGATATCGATGATGGCGGTCAACAGCAGAACCTGGTTGTTGATCTTCGCGGGCCGGATTTCCAGCTCGATCGGGAACTCCGTGCCGTCCTTACGTAGGCCCCGGTACTGCAGAGGCTGGGGTGTGGCGCTTTGGAGCTCCTGGAAGTACAGGTTCCGCCGATGCTCATGGGGGCCGCGCAGGGCAGGAGGGAGCAGGATATCGATGGGCTGCCCGATCAGTTCCTGGGCTTCATAGCCAAAGAGGGAGCAGGCGATTTCGTTGGCCAGTTGGATCTTTTTGTCCTCTCCGGCCAGGAGAATGGCAAAGGGCGCACTCTGGATGACTTCCCGGAACCGGTTTTCCGCCTCTTGCCGCCTCCGATTCTGGCGCTGCAGGCGTTCGGCCAGCCGATGCAGCAGGCGGGCCCGAAGCCTGGCGGTCTGCATTTCCCACATAAGCCAGCTCGCCAGCCCGGAAAGGACAATGCCCCCCAGGAGGATAACCCCCGGTAACACACTGAAGGCCTGGGCCGCGGTTTGGGCACTTGGCCAGGCGGTGAGTTGCCAGCTCATATCATAGAAATCCAGGGTATCGGTCTGCCGATAATCCAGCCAGCGGCGGCTACTGTCGGTCAGTAGGCGATAGATGGCTTGGTTGTCCTGGCTGACGGTGAGATTGATGTTCACGCCGATCAGATGGCGGGCCACCTGCTCCAGGATGGTGCCCGGGTCGAGCACTGCTAGGACAAATCCCCCGGGACTGCCGTTGGGGGTCAGGGGATAGCGCAACATGAGCCGGCTATTTTCGAGGGTGCTTTCGTAAATGCTGCGAATGCTGGGAGTACTGCCTCCCTCTAACGAGGTGGTTGCACCGGGGTTGAGGAGAAGGCCCAGGTCCTTTTGGTATGAGGAATTCTGATCCGCCATGATCCACTGGATATCAAAGTTGAGATCCAGGTAAGCGACCAGTTCAATACCTTGTAGATAGCGGACATAAGCCCTCGCATCCTGGCGCCAGAGGTCTTCGGGGGTTCCGCCTTCGCTGCTCCAGCGCACCACCATGCGTTCCAGGGCCTGGCTGTGGGTTTGCAGTTGGCTTTCGACAGCGGCGCTGAACTGGCCGAGTTGCAGGAGAGTAAGCTGTATCAGGTGGGCTCGTTCATTTTGGAAGAGCCACAGGGAACCGGCGGCAGAAAACAGTGTACCGGTTAGGAAGAGTAAAATAGACCAGCGACGACCTCGTCGCCGGATTCCCTTGCTCCATGCCGCCATTAGTGTCCCTTATCATTATTTTTTGTGGCAGTTTGAAGAGGCATCTTCAAATGCAATGGCATCAGCATGTTATACAACGCTTTGTAATGCTGAGCAAGCCGTCATATCAGCAGGGGAAAAAACGGACAAAACAATGGAGCAACAGGTGTTGTGAATGGCAAAAACCACTCTTGACCGGAAACCGCGGTTAACCGTACCTTAGCCCGCACAAGCTCCCGGGGTGATTCGGGAGAAACTCATTAAACAGGTGTTATAAATGGAATGGTTAAGTGATCCACAAGCCTGGGTAGCCCTGGCAACGTTGACTGCTCTGGAAATTGTTCTGGGGATCGACAACATCATCTTTATCTCGATCCTGGTGTCGCGGCTGCCGGAGCATCAGCGGCAACGGGCCCGCGTCATTGGACTGGGGCTGGCCATGTTTACGCGGATCCTGCTGCTGCTGTCCCTCGCCTGGGTCATGGGGCTGACCGACCCCCTGTTTACGGTCTTTGGCGAAGAAATTTCGGGGCGTGACATCATATTGCTGGGCGGCGGCCTCTTTTTGCTGGCCAAGAGTACCCATGAAATCCATAACAGCCTGGAAGGGGCCGGCGAGGAAGAACAGAAGGCGCCGGTGACTGCCAACTTTATCGGCATCTTGATCCAGATCGCCATTATCGACATCGTCTTCAGTCTCGACTCGGTGATCACGGCCGTGGGTATGGCCGACCACGTGCCGGTCATGGTGATTGCCATCGTCATTGCCGTGGGGGTTATGATGTTTGCCGCCAAGGCGATCGGCGACTTTGTGGATAACCATCCCACCATCAAGATGCTGGCGTTGAGCTTTCTGATCCTGGTGGGTTTTGCCCTGGTCGGCGAAGGCCTGGATTTCCACATTCCGAAGGGCTACATCTACTTTGCCATGGCCTTCTCGGTGGTGGTGGAGCTCCTCAACCTGCGCATACGCAAGAAGCGCGTGGAGGCTCGCGAGCCGGTTCAGCTGAAAAGCCGGATGAACGAAGAGCTGATGAAAAAGAAGGTTTAAGGAAAAGGGACAAGGCTGGATTCTGCGGGCGTTGGCCCGGGCCAGCCTTGTGGGGGAGCCCGCCGCGCTAGTCGGTACCAGCCGCGGCGGAGCAGAATCAGTGCTTAGTGGCTGTGGCTGCCATCATGCACGTGGCCATGGGCCACTTCTTCTTCAGAGGCTTCGCGGGTGGACACAATTTCCACGTCGAAGTGCAGGCGCTCACCAGCCAGCGGGTGGTTGGCGTCGATCTTGACCTGGTCACCGTTCACTTCGACGACCTGGATTACCTGAACACCAGTTGGGGTTTCCGCGTGGAACTGCATGCCCGGCAGAATTTCGTCGACACCTTCGAAGGCGGCGCGCGGTACATCCTGAATCAAGTGATCATGGCGTTGGCCGTAGGCCTCTTCCGGCTCGACTGACACCTTCAGGCTGTCGCCGGCCTGCAGGCTGGTCAGGGCGTTTTCCAGTCCGGGAATGATATTGTGGGCACCTTCCAGATAGTTCAGGGGCTCGCGACCCTGGGAGCTGTCCAACACCTCTCCTTGATCATTCGTCAGGGTATAGTGGATGGAAACAACGCGTTGTGTAGCTTGGGACATAGATCATTACCTTGATTCAATGTGGGTGATGGCAGTAGCCAGCCGTGGACCACTGTCGGTCGGTAAGCGCCAATCGAGGCCGTTGTCACTGCACGACAGGACTGGCAAGTCGATCACCGCATGAAATTCAGTCTAAGGACTTACATTGGCAAGCACAAGTTTTCCTTATCGGCGTCCAGCCCAGAGAATCCGGGCGATTGCCGGTAAGTTTTGGGTTCACGCAGGTTTTCTGACGGGCCGGCTAGCTTTGTCAGGGTTCCCTATCCGGCTGCCGTCATAGTAGGATCAGGGTTCTGGCTTGTAGCCAGGGTACTGTGAATTGAGCAGGTACTTTTATTGATCGGGTACTTTTCTAGAGAGTGGGCACCCATCCATTATGACTGACTTCGCCTGGGATCTGCCTAATCCCTTCACCGCTTCGATCCGGGTCATGCCGGATGATATCGACCGCCTCGGTCACACCAACAACCAGGTTTATCTGCGCTGGCTGGAAGATGTCAGCTGGCGCCATGTGGAACAGCTGGGCTTTGGCTGGGAGGCCTACGAACATTTCGGCTGTGCCATGGCCATTCGGCGCATGGAGGTGGATTACCTGAGTGCCTGTTACGCCGGCGATGAGCTGGTGATCGGCACCTGGATCAC
>JAJUGC010000239.1 GCA_029268325.1 Gammaproteobacteria bacterium
GCGATGGTGCCCACCCCGGGCTCGGACACCAGCTTGACCGAGATCAGGGCATCGGGGTTCACCTGCTTCAGATCGAAAATCAGCTGGGCCAAATCCTCAATGGAATAAATATCATGGTGCGGCGGTGGTGAAATCAGGGTCACGCCGGGCACGCTGTAGCGCAGCCGGGCGATCAGTGAATTGACCTTGCCACCGGGCAACTGGCCTCCCTCCCCCGGTTTGGCGCCTGGGGCCACCTTGATTTGCAGCACATCGGCACTGACCAGGTAATGAGGGGTCACACCAAAGCGACCGGAGGCGATCTGCTTGATCTTGGAACGCTTCTCCGTGCCGTAGCGGGCTTCGTCTTCGCCACCCTCACCGGAATTGGAGCGCCCGCCCAGCCGGTTCATGGCAACCGCCAGGGCTTCATGGGCTTCCGGCGACAACGCACCGATGGACATAGCCGCCGAATCAAAACGCTGATAGAGAGACTCCAGCGGCTCCACCTCTTCCAGAGGAATCGGCGAAATGTCATCCCGCAGGGCCAATAGGTCGCGCAGTGTGGCCACCGGACGCTCATTCACCAACGCGGCATACTCCTTCCAGATGCCATAGTCGCCGGTGCGCACCGCTTCCTGCAGGGTCCGCACCACATCCGGGTTATAAGCGTGATATTCGCCGCCATGGACATACTTCAAAAGGCCACCTGCCTGAATCGACTGGCGCTTCTTCCAAGCCATTTCCGCCAACAGTTCCTGGTCCCGTTGGAAGTCGTAGAAGCCCGCCCCCCGGATCCGGCTGCTGACGCCTTTGAAGCAAAGCTCTACCACCTCATCGTCCAGGCCAATGGCCTCGAACAGTTGGCCGCCGCGATAGGAAGCGATGGTGGAAATACCCATCTTCGACAGAATTTTCAGTAAGCCTTTGTTGATCCCCTTACGGTAGTTGTTCTTGGCCTCCAGGGGATCCATCAGCATCTCGCCGGTGAGAATCAGATCGTTCAGCACCTGATAGCTGAGATAGGGATAAACCGCCGTTGCACCAAAACCGATCAACACCGCGAACTGGTGCGGATCCCGGGCCCAGCCGGTTTCCACCACGATATTGCAGTCGCAGCGCAAGCCCAGCTCCACCAGGCGCTGATGCACGGCACCGGTGGCCATAAAAGCATTGATGGGCAGCTCCCCCTGGGCCAGATCCCGGTCTGACAGAACCAGTAGGACCTTACCGCTGTGCACCGCCCGCTCGGCCTGATCTACCACCGCCAGGATGGCCTGTTTCAGGCCCAGTTCAGGACGAAAGCTCAGGCGGATGTGCTCGCATTGAAAATCAGAACGTTGCAGGCTGGTGAGTTTCAGGAACTTGGCCGGCGAGAGCACGGGGGTATTGAGAATGATGCGGTTGGCGTGGTCCGCACTTTCCTCAAAGACATTACGCTCGGCTCCCAGGCAGGTTTCCAACGACATCACGATGGTTTCCCGCAGGGGATCGATGGGCGGGTTGGTAACCTGGGCGAACTTCTGGCGGAAATAGTCCGCCACCGAGCGCACCCGCTGGGAGAGCACCGCCATGGGAGTATCGTCGCCCATGGAACCCACGGCTTCCTGCCCGGCTTCCGCCAAGGGGCGCAACACCTGGTCCCGCTCCTCGAAGGAGACCTGGAACATCTTCATGTGGATGTTCAGCTCGTCCTTGTCCATGAGCCTGAATTCGGGCATGTCCCGGCTCATGGTGGCCTCAATTCGGACCGCGTTGTCCCGCAGCCATTTTTTGTAGGGCTGCGCGGTCTTGAGCAAGTTATCGATATCAGGAGTGTGCAAAATATTGCCTGTTTCGGTGTCCACCGCCAGGATCTGGCCGGGCCCGACCCGACCTTTGGAAACCACATCCTCGGGCTGATAGCCCCAGCTTCCGATCTCGGAAGACAAGGTGATATATCCATTGCGGGTCACCACCCAACGGGCAGGGCGCAAGCCGTTACGGTCCAGCAGACAGACGGCATAGCGCCCATCGGTCAAGACCACTCCCGCGGGACCATCCCAGGCCTCCATATGCATGGAGTTGTATTCATAGAAGGCCTTCAAGTCCGGATCCATGGTCGCCACGTTTTGCCAGGCGGGCGGGATAATCATGCGCGCGGCGCGGAACAGACTGATCCCACCGGTCACCAACAGATCCAGCATGTTGTCCATACTGGAGGAATCCGATCCTGAACTGTTGACCAGCGGATGTAGCTCGTCCAGAGAGCCCAGCAACTCGGACTTGAACTTGTTACGACGCGCTTTCGCCCAGTTCCGGTTACCCTCGATGGTGTTGATCTCGCCATTGTGGGCCAGCATGCGAAACGGCTGGGCCAACGGCCAACGGGGCATGGTGTTGGTGGAGAAGCGCTGGTGGAACACGCAGATCGCCGTCTCCAGGCGGGGATCGCCCAGATCCCCATAAAAGGTGGGGAGGTCGGCCGGCATCATCAGGCCTTTGTAAGACAGCACCTTGTGGGACAGGCTGCAAATGTAGAAGTCGGCATCCTGCACCAGGGCATTCTCGGCCTTACGGCGAGCCCGGAACAGCTGCACCGCGAACTGCTGTTCACTAATACCCTCTGCGGCCTCGAAGAAAACCTGCTCAATCCGTGGCAGACTGGCCAGGGCTATGGGACCGAGACAGGAGCTATCCACCGGCACCTCCCGCCAGCCCAGTACCCGCACTTCCTCCGCCTGAAGCTCCTGCTCCACCACAGCACGGGCCTGAGCCGCCTTGGCGGCATCCGGGCTGAGGAAAATCATCCCGACGCCATAGAGCGCCCCCGGCTCAACGCCGAAGGTTTCTTTAGAGAGGGCTCGCAAGAAGGAATCAGGCTTTTGGATCAGAAGGCCGCAACCGTCGCCTGTTTTACCATCGGCCGCAATACCACCACGATGGGTCATACAGGTGAGAGACTCAATGGCAGTACGCAAAAGGTCGTGACTGGCTTTGCCCTTCATGTGAGCGATCAGGCCAAAACCACAGTTATCCCTGAACTCGCTCGGATTATACAGACCTGTCTTCATAAACCATCTCTCACTCAAATAACCTTGTTTAACAAAGGGCTAGCGTTAAGCCATTCACTTTCTCCACAGTCTCGCCGGCCACGGAAACGGGCAAAAAATGTTCATCTCCCCTTAAAATACAATAAAGGTATTTTTCAGAAGTCATTCATCCTGCGCCGTCTCTCGTGCACCAAAGCGGAGCGTCGTGCACCAAAACAAGCCATTTCGGCATCGCTTCAGCAGGCTTTCATTCAGGGACAGAACAAACGCACCGCCTTAGGGCGCGCAGCCAGGGAAAGGGCCAGGCTCTGCCCCAAATCGCTGCTCTCTTTGCAGAGGACCTGGAGCCAATCAAGATTCAGGCCAATTTCAGAGATGAAATGAAACGCGGTCGATTTCGAGAGGGATGAGAGATCGGACTAGAAAAGAAGCCATGCCAAGCCATCCCTGCCAGGTCAGGCAGAGAATCGTTTTAAGAGGAGTTTAAGAAGGGAGAAACGGATGGTTCTACAGCAAAGCGGGTGAACCTTAACCACCCGCATCAGCCTGAACATCCCGGAACTGGCGAACCCAGGGCTGGAGCTTTTTGATCGGGGCAGGGAATCCATCTACCGCAGCCCTCGCAGCTGCCCGGTCCGGATATTCACCATATAACACCACAAACCAGTCCTGCCCTTTGCGAAGGGTTTTAACGTACCACAGGCCTTGTAGCTCCTCGGTTTCGTCAATCATGGTACGAGCCGTCTGTTCGTTGTAACTGCCCAGCAGCTGGATGGTATAGCGGCTAGCCGGCCTGGACATCAGCCAGGGACGATCGCGAAAGGCAGGATGCTGCGGTGTGGGCTTCGCCTTCGGGGGAGCACTGGCCACTTCCGGCTTGGGAGTCGGGGGTGCCTCCTGTTGTGGCGCCGTTTCAGCCTGAGGCGCAGCAGCCTCCTTGCCAGCCCGTTCTACGGGCTCGACGCTCACAGGCTCTTCAGCTTGTGGAAGCTGTTGCGTCTGGGACTCAGCGTCAGCCGCCGGTGCTTGGGCAACCTCCGGCTGGTCAGGAATATCCGCTTCGCGGGCCAGGTCTGGCTGCTCCCTTGCTTCAGCCTTGCCGGCGGCCTCAGGAGGCCGCATTTCCTGGGGCCGTGCCAATGCAGGCTCAGCCGGACTTCGGTCATCGACTGCCCAGGAGGGTGGAGGCTCCGGCACCGGCCAATTCAAAACCAGCGGCTCCTGTGGCTGCTCGATGGTTTCACGACTTGAAGCCACGGGCGGTGTTTCAACCCTAGCCTCGTCCTCACTCTGGTACTGGAGCCACACCAGGCCAAAGGAGCCCAGCAACAACATGGCAACCAGCAGCAACCACCGCCACTGGAGCTTTGACCACACCGAGGGGGACGGATTTAAAACAGGAGCTTTCCGCACCGCCAACAAGGAGGGGGCCAAACGGTGGATCGCGGCGAAATTGCCCTGGCTTTGCTTGGCCAGGTTCTGGAGAGCCTCTGGTGACAGCGGTGGCATTCCATTCCAGCCTGCGGCCTGAAACC
>JAJUGC010000240.1 GCA_029268325.1 Gammaproteobacteria bacterium
GGGGCGAGAAGGCCTTCAGCCAATATCTGGGCGAAGACCGCAGCCGCTGGCGGGAGTGGGATGCCAGTGTCTTGCTGAGCGAAGCCTCCGAGCGCCTGCCGATTCTGGTGGACCAAGGTGACCGGGACGATTTCCTGGAAAAGCAGCTCAAGCCCCAGGCCCTGGAGCGTGCTGCCGCAGCCTGTGATTATCCGCTCACGTTGCGGATGCAACCGGGCTATGATCACAGCTACTATTTCATCGCAACCTTTATCGAGGATCACCTGCGCCACCACGCCCAGGCATTACTCGACTAACCACCTGTGCATTCGTTCTGCTGTAGGGGCAGACCCGTGGGTCTGCCCTAAGTAACCAGGAGTAATCATGAGCGACAACACCCGCAACCTGATCCAACGCTATTACGATGCCTTCAACGCCCAGGACATGGACACCTTTCTGGGCCTGCTGACCGATGACGTGATCCACGACATCAACCAAGGGGAACGCGAGACCGGCAAGGCGGCTTTCAGCGCCTTTATGGACCGCATGAACCGCAACTATCGGGAACAAATCGTTGACCTGGTCATCATGACGGATGCCAGCGGTAACCGGGCAGCTGCGGAGTTCACCGTGCTCGGTACCTACCTGAGCACCGACGAAGGCCTGCCGGAAGCCAAGGGACAAACCTACAAGCTGCCGGCCGGTGCCTTCTTCGAAGTTCGCGATGGGAAAGTGGCCCGGGTCACCAACTATTACAACCTGCAGGACTGGATCGCCCAGGTTCAAGCCTGACCGTAACCTTTCTTTACCCGCAAAAGTGCTAACATTGCCCTTTTGTACGCGAGGCCTGCCATGAGTATTCTGACCCTGCTGTTGTTGTTTGTGCTTGGTTGTCTCATCGGCGGACTCGGGGGACTGTTCGGGATTGGTGGAGGGCTCTTCGCCATCCCGGTTCTTGGCCTGGCGTTTGGCATGGACCAACAATTGGCCCAAGGTACCGCCATTGTGATGGTCGCCCCCAATGTGCTCCAGGGGCTATGGCGAAACTACCGGCTGGGCAACCTGAACCCCAAGAAAGCCCTCATTCTGGCCGCCAGCGCCGTGGTCTTTACCTATCTGGCCGCCTTGGTCGCCCTTTCCCTGGATCCAACCACCCTGCGTATCGCCTTTGCCCTGTTTGTGGTGGTCATCGCCCTGCGCTTTTTGATCCGCACCTTGGGCAAACAGTCCAGCACTCCCGGTGTCGCCAAGCTCAAGCAAAAGTGGCTGGCATTAGTAGGTGCAGTGGGAGGTGGCATCTCTGGGCTATTCGGCATCGGCGGAGCCGTGTTTGCCCCACCCCTGCTGACCAGCCTTTTCGGCATGCGCCAGGCCGTGGCCCAAGCCCATGCGCTGGCCCTGGTCGCCCCCGGCACGTTGGTGGCACTGACGGCCTATGCCGCCCATGACGAGGTGAACTGGCAATATGGCATTCCGCTGGCCATTGGCGGTGCCCTGACCGTGTCCTGGGGCGTACGCCTGGCCAACCGAATGCCGGAGAAGCTACTGCGCTTGCTGTTTTGCGGCCTTCTGCTGATTACCGCGGTGGGAATGCTCGCCAGTCTCGGCTCGGCAAATTAGCCCCGCGGCTTTATCCCTGCTCCTTCTTCCTCCTATTCCTTCTTCAGAACCTCCAGAAGCTCACCAGCCTCTTCCATGGACTGGACCGAGATTGTGAAATATTCTGGAGGCGCCATGGGGCGAGGTATGGGTGCCGTCAGCCAAATCCGCTCATCCGTCACCAAACTGATCTGCGTATTGCCCTCATTCAGGATAGGAACCAGCTTCTCTTTGCCAGCTTCACTGAAGCTAATCTGAACCGCATAGCCCGATTCGTTTTCGAGCAACCGGACTTCAGTAATATCCGTATCCTCCAGATTTGCCGTATCGTTCCCTTTTTGGAACACAAGTTCCCCACCCCCACTCAATAGGGGCAAGAGCAGCCCCACCCCAAGCCCAATCCATCTCATCATTGCTCCCTCTGCGTCCTATAGGCGATCCAGTGCCCGTACTCGTTTTACTTCATGTTCATTGAAGTGTTCCCGAGGCAAGCCCTCAATGCCCTCCGCACCTGCTCCCACTCCACCTCACACAGCGCATCACTTTCCCTGATCTGCTTACGGGCCACCCACTGCGATAGCGGTCTCTTGTTTCAAGATCAGGCTTGATACTCCAACGTTCTAAACACCACATCCACCGTCAGCTGGATACTTGTCAGGCGGGCAGCGGCCTCTTTCCCCTCCCGCTTTGCTCGGTACAGGTGTGGAGTCATCTGCAGCAGGTCCTGAATAGCCTCCTGATCCAGCTCCCGGGTTTGGTACTGCAGGCTTTGGCTGTCGGCCAGCTGAAAGCCGAGCTCTTCCGCCTTGGCCAGTCCTGGCGGTGGGTTGCGTTTCACCCTGGGGTAGATCACCTGACGTAGCTCAATCAGGTGGTCAGGGCCTGGCTCGACCAGCAGAACCCGGCCACCGGGCTTAAGCAACGGCCGGAACCCTTCATAACTGGGAAAGCCGAAAATGCTCAGGATCAAATCCAGCCCGGGCGCCAACGGCGGGCGAGCGTTGGTTCCGACAATCCAGGTGATGTCTTTGCTGCGTTTTGCCGCAGCAGCCACCGCCTCCTTGGAGATATCCATGCCAACCGCATCCAGCTTGCCAAGGGGCAACAAGGCCTGGATCAAATAATCCAGGTAATAGCCTTCTCCACAGCCCGCATCCAGAAGTCTCAAAGGGCGATCCTGCTGCAACAGGGGGCGAACCAGCTCCGTCACTTTTTGAGCGATGGGCTCATAGATGCCGGTATTCAGGAATTGGGTACGGGCCGCGACCATTTCCTTGCTGTCCCCCGGATTCCTGGAACGCTTTTGCTGTACCGGCAACAGGTTCACATAACCCTGCCGGGCAATATCAAAGCTATGGTTGTTCGGGCAAACTAGCTGGCGCGAATGCAGGGTAAAGGCGCTCGCGCAGAGAGGGCAAATCAGGGCTTCAGGGTTCACAGGGCTTCCAAGTCAACAGCGATCAAAGGTGCCATTGTAGAGACTCAGACCACAAGTTCCAGAACAAAACATTTTGCCATGATGGTTTCGATCACCCACAAATCCCGATACCATGCTAATGCTGATCGTTCCGATATTTCCTGGCACTGATCATCCTCCCGCCTCTGTCGATCATCAGCGTCCAGGCATCCTTTGCTTAGGTGACTTATGACTCAAATCCATGACTTCTTCCGTAGGCTCGGCCTCCAGCACCCCATCATCCAGGCCCCCATGGTGGGTGTGTCCACGCCTCAGCTGGCCGCTGCCGTGTCCAACGCGGGAGCGCTGGGCTCGATTGGACTGGGAGCCAGCAATGCCTCCCAGGCCCGCGACATGATCCAGAAGACCCGGGCGCTCACCGGGGCGCCCTTCAACGTCAACCTGTTCTGCCACAAGCCGGCAGTCGCAGACGCTGCTCGGGAAAGCACCTGGCTGAATTACCTGGCCCCCCTGTTCCGGGAGTTTGGAGCTGAGCCGCCCGCGACGCTGACAGAGAGCTATCAAAGCTTCCTGGCTTCCGAAGAAGTTTTGCAGGTACTGCTCAAAGAACGTCCGGCAGTTGCCAGCTTTCATTTCGGGCTGCCGCCGCGTTCCTGGATTGAAGCCCTGCAAATACAGGGAACGCTAACCCTGGCCTGTGTCACCAGCCCCGCGGAGGCCAAACTTGCCGAAGCGGCCGGGGTGGATGCCCTGGTGGCCCAAGGTGTTGAGGCGGGTGGTCACCGAGGCGTCTTTGAACCGGACCAGGACCTATTGATTGGCACCTTTGCCTTGGTCCGCTTGCTTACCAGCAACACCAATCTGCCCGTGATCGCCGCTGGTGGGGTTATGGATGGCCGTGGCATTGCCGCCGCCCTGGAGCTGGGAGCAGCCGGTGTACAGATGGGCACCGCTTTTATTCTCTGCCCCGAATCCTCTGCCAACCCGCAATATCGGGAAGCCCTGCAGAGCGAGCGGGCTTACCAGACCCGCATCAGTGCCGCGATTTCAGGCCGTCCAGCAAGGGGCATGGTCAACCGGCTGTTTACAGACGTCGGTGGGGCGAATGCACCGGCCTTGCCGGACTATCCCATCACCTATGACGCGGCCAAGGCCCTCAGCGCGGCTGCCACCAAGCAAGGTAATCAGGAGTTTGCCGTCCAGTGGGCCGGTCAGGGAGCACCGCTGGCGCGAGCCATGCCCGCAGCCGAGCTTGTAGAGACCTTGGTTCGCGAACTAAACGATGCCCAAAAAGGAGCCTGATCAAAGGAAGTATTGGGCCTGGCAGCCTCCATGCCTGGAGGCGCCTAGGCGAAGGGACTGCAAGGCCTGACGGGGATCAGCCCTCAGGCCTGCGGCGGAAAGGTTTGCTCAAAGGACAGACTCACCGGCAGGTCATACAGCTGCACACTCAGGTTGTTTTTGGCAAAGGTATACTCACTGATGAGCGACCAGCGCGCGGTGTTGTATTCCGCCGAAAAGGTCCAGCTGTCAAACTCCGCGAC
>JAJUGC010000241.1 GCA_029268325.1 Gammaproteobacteria bacterium
CGTTAACTTCCTATGGCTTCCTTCAGACCCCACCGTTGGCCAGTGACGCCCTTGCCAGTCGGATTGTCTTCCCCTCAGTCGGGGTGACGCCATCTTCTTTCAGATGGCCGGGTTTGCCGGCTTCGCCGGGCAAACAAAAAATGCCCCACAAGGGGGCAAACGAGCGTACGAGGTAAGTTCGCCTAATGAGACGAGAGTGCCATCCTGGCAAAGGCCTGCAGCACTCAGGCCAGTTGAAGCGGTACCTCCCAGGAAGACTGCACACACAGGACCAACTTGCTCCCTGCCCCATGGGGTGATGGGTACCGGCTTCGCCGCCTGAGCGGACGGCACCATGACCTTTGCATAGGCCGTGCCAGGCACTTACTCAATCTACAGCCCTTTGATTACACTAATATTTCACGAATCGAGCCGGATCGGCGACAGGTGCTTCATGCACCACCGGCAAGCACGGGGCCACTTTGAGGTGCATTGGAACAACAAGGACCAGAAGGGAAGGAGCAGGCTTCAAACAAAACGGGCAGCCTTGGGCTGCCCGTTTGAACTCCTGAAAAGAGCCGCGGATTACTCCTGGGGCTGGACTTTCAGCAGCTCCACTTCAAAAATCAACGTCTGGTTAGGCTCGATAACCGGATTGCCCGCCTTGCCATAGGCCAGCTCTGAGGGGATATAGAGTTCCCACTTCGAGCCTTCCTTCATCAGCTGCAGGCCTTCGGTCCAGCCGGGAATGACGCCCTTGAGGGGGAAGGTGAGCGGCTCGCCACGCTCAACCGAGCTGTCGAAGACGGTGCCGTCGATCAGTTTGCCGGTGTAATGCACCGTTACCGAATCATCAGCGGTCGGGCGCTTGCCCTTGCCTTCTGTAATCACCTTGTATTGCAGGCCGCTGTCGGTCTGCTTCACGCCCTTGTTCTTCAGGTTCTTCTTGAGGAACTCCTCGCCGGCCTTCTGATTCTCGGCGGCCAGTTGCTCCCGCTCTTTCATAAACTGCTCACGCTGGGCGGCCTGGTAATCCATCAACACCTGATGGGCCTGTTCCTCGGTCAGCAGCGCCTCACCATCGGTGTAGCCGTCGCGGATGCCTTGTAGGAATTCGTTGACCTGAATATCGGGCATATCCGCCTGCAGCTGCTTGCCAAACACCAGTCCGAAGCTGTAGCTGGTCTTCTGCTCATCGGTTTCCAGTTTTTTCACCGGCTCAGCCAGCGCCAGGGGAGCGGCCAACGCAAGCGAAAATACTGCAATTACGGCTTTTTTCATTATTCGTCCTCGTGGATGGGAAGTCGTAGACTTACGTTATCTAGTTTTTACACAAGCCGCCACCCCATCCCAAGGATTTTTTCAGCTTTGTCCGAAGCATTTGCTTACAAGGCCAAATCCTGCCGGTACGGGTTTATGAGCTTGTCTCACTCCTTAGCCAGAAGCACCCGACCAGCCGAAAAACCGATGGCTGTCACTCAGGCGCTCCAGCTCGGCGGGCTCGGCGTCGGGATGGTTGAGCGCCACCAGCTCCCGCAAAAGTTCCAGCAGCTCGGCCCGGGGCAACTTCAACCGGGGCACGGCCAGTGCCACATCCAGCAGGTTGTCCCAGGTCACCTGGGGAGTGGCGAGCAACCGGGCCTGGGAAACCGCCTCACGGGCCTGGAACAGCCACCACTGCTCACATTGCTCCGCCTTCAGCTCGGTTTCCTGCATCATGCGCCGCAGCCGGCGCTGGCCTTCCCGCTCTTTGGGCTGGGCACGGCGCAACTGACGCAGGGGCTGGATAATCTCCTGCTGCCAGACTTCCAGATTCCGCCACAAGGGGTGCTCTGGCAGGGTACGACGCCCCAGGGTGCCCAGCCAGCAGGCAAACAGCAGGCGGTTAACGTCCAGGCCGGCTTCATCCTGCAGGCGCAGACAGATTTCCTGGACCCGTTCCTCTTCGTAAAAAGCCAAGGAAAAGCGCCAAAACGGGTGGTTAAATGCATTGAGACTTTGGTCGGTCATACGGGACGATCCAGGAGTACGCCGGTCTCCGTATAAGACTCGGACTATCTCGTTTGGTCACGGCTCAGGTAGAATAGCCACCATGCTAACCCTTGAACATCTCAGTTTACAACGCGGCACTTCACAACTACTGACAGACGCATCCCTGACAATCCATGCCGGGCAACGGGTGGCATTGGTCGGCGCCAACGGTACCGGGAAGTCCTCCTTATTTGCCTTGATCCGCGGCGAGCTGCAGCCGGATAAGGGCGACTTGTTCCTGCCCGGCGGAATCCGCATCTCCCACATGGCCCAGGAGACACCTTCCTCGCCCCGTTCGGCCCTGGATTATGTGATCGACGGCGACCGGGAACTGCGGGCCGTACAGCAAGCGCTTGCTGAGGCAGAAGCAGCCGACGACCACCCGAAAATGGCGCAGCTCCACCAGCGCCTGGATGACCTGCACGGCTATACCGCCGAATCCCGTGCCGCCCAACTCTTACACGGCCTAGGGTTTGCCCAGGGGGAACTGAACCAGCCCGTGAGCAGCTTCTCCGGTGGCTGGCGTATCCGCCTTAACCTGGCCCAGGCATTGATGTGTCCGTCTGACCTGATGCTGTTGGACGAGCCCACCAACCACTTGGACCTGGACGCCATTGTCTGGCTGGAAGACTGGCTGCGCCAGTATCCGGGTACCTTGCTGCTGATCTCCCACGACCGGGATTTCATCGACCGGGTGGCGGATCATGTGGTGCATCTGGACCAGCAAAAACTCACCCTGTACCGGGGCAACTACAGCGCCTTTGAACGCCTCCGAGCGGAACGCCTGTCCCAGCAGCAGGCCCAGTACGCCAAGCAGCAACAGCGGGTGGCGGAAATCGAAAGCTTCGTACGCCGCTTCCGGGCCAAAGCCACCAAGGCCAAGCAGGCCCAAAGCCGGCTCAAGGAACTGGAGCGCATGGAGCTGATCGCGCCGGCCCATGTGGACTCATCGTTTAGCTTCACCATTCCCGAGTCCGACAAGATTTCCAACCCGTTGCTGGTTCTCAAGCAAGCGGACTTGGGCTATTCCGCCGACACCCCCATCCTGCGCCAGGTGTCTATCAACCTGCATCCAGGCAGCCGCTTTGGCTTGCTGGGGCCCAACGGGGCCGGCAAATCCACCCTGATCAAGGCCTTGGCGCAAGGCTCCACCCTGCTGTCAGGCCAGCGCACCCAAGGGGAACACCTGGCCATTGGCTACTTTGCCCAGCATCAGCTGGATGCCCTGGACCTGGAAGCGACCCCGCTTCTGCACCTGCAGCGCTTAAGCCCGCAGGAGTCGGAGCAGAGCCTGCGCAATTACCTGGGCAGTTTCGGGTTTCACGGGGACGAAGCCCTGAGCCCGGTGAAACGCTTCTCCGGGGGAGAAAAGGCCCGCCTGGCCCTGGCGATTATCGCCTGGCAAAAGCCTAACCTGCTGTTGCTGGACGAGCCCACCAACCACCTGGATTTGGAGATGCGCCAGGCGCTGACCATGGCCCTGCAGGCGTTCTCGGGGGCGGTACTGGTGGTGTCCCACGACCGTCACCTGCTCAAGAGCACGGTGGATGAGTTTCTGCTGGTGGCCGACGGCCAAGTCGTCCCCTTTGATGGGGATCTGGCCGACTACGAACGCTGGATGTCGGAGCAGCGACGCCAGACCAGCCAGGAAACAACAGCCGAGCAATCCAGGCCCAAAAGCGGTGAGTCAGCGGAAGACCGCAAGGCCCGGCGCCGGGCGGCGGCGGAAGCTCGCCAGCAGCTAAGCCCGCTCAAGAAAAAGCAACGGGACCTGGAGGCCCGCGTCGACCAGCTCCAAACCCAGCTCAAAGCCCTGGAAGCCGAGCTGGCCGACCCCGCCCTGTACGAGGCCGTCAACAAGCCACGGCTGACCGAACTGCTGCGTAACCAGTCCCAACAAGCCCAGGCTCTAGCGGAAAGTGAGGAGCAGTGGCTATTATTAACAGAAGAAATTGAGACACTGGAACAGGACTTGCTGGCTGAATAAGGGGCACAACCTCTTTTGAGTCAGCCTTCCTGTTAGTCCATAAACAATAAATACAATGCGGAACCGGATACTTTTTATCCGGGCGGCGCCAGGCCGCGAAAAGTCCCTTCGCTGGCTGAACCTGTCGCATCCGTGTAACCTAGCTGAACAAAATCAGCCAATTATGGGAGGTGCCACAAGCACTGTTCCATGACCATTTTGTCCATCCGATAAAATTTTGGGGAAGTTATGGCAAAACCATTATCTAAAATCGTATATACCAAAACCGACGAAGCACCCATGCTGGCAACCTACTCGTTGCTACCCATTATTAAGCGTTTCGTCTCCGCTGCCGACATTGAGGTCGTTACCAGCGATATCTCCCTGGC
Organism: Gammaproteobacteria bacterium; assembly: GCA_029268325.1. Lineage (GTDB taxonomy): Bacteria > Pseudomonadota > Gammaproteobacteria > Pseudomonadales > Oleiphilaceae > JAEZAA01. The sequence continues at coordinate 4,366 of JAJUGC010000241.1, forward strand.
GGCGCGTATCCTGGCCACCTTCCCTGAAAACCTGCGAGAAGATCAACGGGTGCCTGACGCCCTGAAGGAGCTGGGCGAGCTGACCAAACAGCCCGATGCCAACATCATCAAGCTCCCGAACATC
>JAJUGC010000242.1 GCA_029268325.1 Gammaproteobacteria bacterium
AAGGGCTGCTGGAACCTGGGCTACTGTGGCATGGGCTGCCCGGCCAACGCCAAGCAATCCATGCTGATTACCACGGTTCCCTCGGCCCTCGACCAGGGCGCCCAGCTTTTCTACAACCTGCGGGCAGAACGCTTCGTACTGGAGCAGGGCCGTATCACCGCCCTGGAGTGCCTGGCGGTGAACGCCCGCAACACCCGCCCAACCGGGCGTCGGATCCAGTTGCGGGCGCGACACTTCGTAGCCTCCGCCAGCGCGATCGGCAGCCCGGCCCTATTGATGCGTTCCAAGGTGCCGGACCCCTACCGCCGGCTGGGCAAGCGGACGTTCCTGCATCCGGTGAATATTTCGGTCGCCGTTATGGATCAGAAAGTTGATCCCTTCTACGGCGCCCCCCAATCCATCTATTCCGACGAATTTGTCTGGAAATATGGCGTCAGCGGCGACCAGGCGGGCTTCAAGCTGGAAGTGCCGCCCATGCATCCGGGCCTGGCAGCCAGCGTCTTGGGAATGCACGGCCGGGAGCTGGCCCAAGGCATGTCCCAGCTGCCCTATACCAACGCCGTACTCGCGCTGTTGCGGGACGGCTTCCATGAAGACAGCCCCGGGGGCCAGGTCATCTTGCGAGACAATGGCGACCCGGCACTGGATTATCCGGTGACGGACTATCTCTGGCGCGGCTTACGGGATGCCTTCCTCAAGATGGCGGAGTTGCAGTTTGCGGCGGGCGCCAAGGCCGTTCGCCTGCTGCACCTGGACTCCGGCTATTACCACAGCTGGAAGGAAGCCCGGGAAGCCATCGCCCAACTACCCATGGCCAAATACCGTGTAGGCCTCTATACCGCGCACCAGATGGGTGGTTGCGCCATGGGCGAAGACCCTCGCACTTCGGTGGTCAACAGCCTGGGCGAACACCATCAGGTGGAAAATCTGAACGTGATTGATGCCTCCACCTTTCCCACCAGTATCGGCGCCAACCCTCAGCTCAGCATCTATGCCATGGCGGCCCGCCAAGCCACCCACCTGGCACAACGGCTGCAGGCCGGTTGACTCCAGCGCACGCCCGCATTGAGCGTGGCGTGCGATTTCGCGTAAGATGGGCACCGTCGCGGGAAGACCGCCCAATCCACGAGCATGAGCCAGCAGGAAGCCGATATGAATATTGTCGTTTATCCCGGCACCTTCGATCCCATCACCAACGGCCATACCGATATTGTCCAGCGGGCTGCGCGCCTGTTTGACAAGGTGATCGTGGCCGTGGCCGCCAACCCCAAGAAAAACCCGCTGCTTACCCTGGAAAAGCGGGTGGAACTGACACGTCAGGTGCTTTCTCACCTACCCAACGTGGAAGTGAAAGGTTTTAGCAATCTGCTGGCGGAGTTCGTCCACGAACAGCAAGGCAATGTCATTCTGCGGGGACTACGGGCAGTCTCCGACTTCGAATACGAGTTCCAACTGGCGGACATGAACCGCAAGCTGGCCCCTACCGTCGAAAGCCTGTTCCTGACGCCGACCAACCACCTGTCGTACGTTTCCTCCACCCTGATTCGCGAGATTGCCTCCCTCGGCGGCGATGTCAGCGAATTTGTGGCACCCGAGGTAGCCCAGGCCCTCAAGGAACGCTTCGGTTACTGACTTCAAAGTGGGAAAAGCGGCATAATAACCGGGTAAAACCAGGCGGAGGCCGTTTGACCTACCCCGTGTCCAAGCTTATTTTGAGGTGAACTCATGGCCTTGATGATTACCGACGACTGCATCAATTGTGATGTCTGTGAACCCGAGTGCCCCAACAATGCCATCTCTCCCGGGGAAGAGATTTACGTCATCGACCCAGACAAATGTACCGAGTGCGTCGGCCACTATGACGAGCCCCAGTGCCAGCAGGTGTGCCCGGTAGACTGTATTCCCCTGGATCCAGAGCGCGTTGAAACCGAAGAAGAGCTCCTTGCCAAATACCATCGCCTGACCGGCAAATAAACTGGAGCACGCAATGTCAGCGGAATGGGCCAAGGCATGCTCCAGGTTGACGCAACCTTCCTACCTCACCTTGCGTTTTAAACAGTATTTGACCCTGTTCAGATCCTCGGGCCGCCTGTTCCTGATTGTCTGGCTGTCGTTTTTGAGCGCCTGCGCCAGCCAACCACAACCACAGTTTCCCCAGACTGCCGCTATCGCCAGCGCCCACCCACTGGCCACCCAAGCGGGCCACCGAGTGCTGGATCAAGGTGGCAATGCCTTTGATGCAGCCGTCGCCACCGCGGCCGTCCTGTCCGTGGTGGAACCCTACAGTGCCGGACTCGGCGGCGGCGGACTCTGGCTTTTGTACGACGCCCGCCAGCAACGCTGGACGCTGATCGACGCCCGTGAAATGGCGCCCCAGGCCGCCCATCGGGATATGTACCTGGATGCCCAGGGCCAGCCCCGGAACGACAAGCCCTCCATCAATGGCCCCCTGGCCGCAGCGATTCCCGGCCAGCCTGCGGCTTTTGCCCACATTGTCCGTCACTATGGCCGCCTGCCCTTGTCAGCGGTGTTGCGCGATGCCATCCACCTGGCACGCCATGGCTTTCGTACCGGCCACCTCTATGAGCAGCGGGCAGCCCAGCGGCTCTCCGCACTACAACAATATCCCACCAGCGCCGCCCTGTTTCTGGATGAAGGCAAGGCCCCGGCAGCCGGCACCTTGATTCGCCAGCCCCAACTGGCCCGAACCCTCCATCTGCTTGGTTTAAAAGGACATGCGGGCTTTTATGAAGGGGAAGTGGCCCAGGCGCTGGTGGAAGATGTGCGCCAGGGCGGCGGTATCTGGACCGAGCAGGATCTAGCCAATTACCGGATTGTGGAGCGTACGCCCCTGCAAGCCACCTACCCGGAAGGGGTACGGGTGATTACCCCGCCTCCTCCCTCCTCCGGCGGCATCGCCATCATCCAGATGCTGAATATCCTGTACCAGCTGGACTGGCAAAACCTGGATCCGATCACCCGCACCCATGTGATCGTCGAGGCCATGAAGCTGGCCTATCGGGACCGCGCAACCTATCTGGGCGATACGGATTTCGTGGAGGTTCCCATTGATCTGTTAACGTCTCCGGAATATGCCCGCGACCTTGCCGCCACCATTTCGTTGGACCAAGCCGCCCCGGTAGCGGGCCAGTCGAGTATTCCGGATCCGTCCATGCACACCACCCACTTGTCCGTAATGGATCGGCACGGCAACCTGGTTTCCGCCACACTCAGCATCAACCTGCCCTTTGGCTCGGCCTTCACCTCCCGCCAGACCGGTGTTTTGCTCAATAACGAAATGGACGATTTCTCCCTCAAGCCGGGCAGCCCCAACAGCTACGGGTTGGTGGGTAGCGAACAGAACAGCATTGCCCCGGGCAAACGGCCCCTTTCAAGCATGACGCCCACCGTCATCGAAACCCCGGAACAGGTTGCAGTGCTGGGCACCCCCGGCGGCAGCCGTATCATTTCCATGGTGCTGCTGGGCGTCCTGGACATGCTCGCAGGAAACCCTCCGGATTCCTGGGTCAGCCTGCCCCGCTTTCACCACCAGTACCTGCCCGACCGCCTCCAGTTCGAGCCCGGCGCCTTCACGCTCGAGCAACAAGCCGCCCTGCGGGATCTGGGACACCACTTGCTGGAGCTGGAACGGACTTACGGCAATATGCAGGCCATCCTCTGGGACAAAACCACCGGTACCCAGCAAGCCGCCAGCGACCCTCGCGGCGAAGGCCAGGCCATTGCCCGTTAAGCAGGTTTAGACTTCCCTCTGAGCGCTGAGGCCATTTCGATAACGGCCAGGATCTCGTCTAAACTAAGGTTGAGTATTGGCTACCAAGCATTCCCAGACTCCATCCAGAGTTCGTGCCTTCACTGGCCTGTCCTATAATTCTGGGGAAGCCTTTTTGGTAGCTAATTGAAACCAAAGACTTGATAAGACGCTCTCTGATTGAGGCCCCTCAACCATGCTTCGGGTTCCTGTTGCCAGCACAGACTCCACACCGCCACCAGAAGAACAGCGCCAGCCCCCATTGGAAAAGAATACTTTCCGGAACCGCGCCCTTCTGGTACTGGTGGCAGTTATCCTGACCATGGCCATTACCGTCCTGGCCACCACCCTGGTGTTTCACCACCTGTACGACACTCCTCTGGCAGAGTACGAGCGGCACATTGCCCACTTGAACCAGGAAGTGGCCACACTCAACCAGCACAACCAACAACAACAGCTCCAACTGGAGCAGACCAAGCAGGCTCTTAGCACCCTGGAAGCACGCTTGGACCACAGCAGCGCCGCTTCTTTCCAGAAGCTGCTCATCGAACAGGAAGCCAGCTTCCAGAAATTTCTCGGGGCCCTCAAAGCCGGTATGCGCGACCTATCCAACATGGTGCCGGGATCTCGCACCTGGCTTGAACATTATGAAGACCAACTGGACGAGGTGAACGAGCAG
>JAJUGC010000243.1 GCA_029268325.1 Gammaproteobacteria bacterium
CGTGGCGCGTATATTAATGAGCTTTGCCCTGTAGGTCAAGACCTTAATGCGCGCCTTGTTGTATTGACTTAGCGGCTGAGGGCCTTGGCAATACGCTCCACGGCTTTTTCCAGGTTTTCCATGCTGGTCGCAAAGCTCAGGCGCATGTGGCCGTCGCCGCCAAAGGAGGAGCCGGGCACCAGGGCCACGCCACCTTCGATCAGCAGGTATTCCGCCAGCTCCAAGTCGTTGCTGATGCCGGGCAGACGCTCAATCGCCTCATGGAAGCTTGGGAAAGCATAGAAGGTGCCATCCACGGGAATGCAGTTCACGCCGGGAATCTGGTTGAGGGCATCTACCAGGAAGTCGTGGCGCTTCTTGAATTCCTTGACCATCTCGCCCACGCAGCTTTGGTCTCCTTCCAGGGCGGCTTGGGCTGCTGCCTGGGAGATGGAAGCAGGGTTGGAGGTGCTTTGGGATTGGACTTTCTTCATGGCGCCGATCAATGCGGCGGGGCCTGCGGCATAGCCGATCCGCCAGCCTGTCATGGAGTAGGCCTTGGAAACACCATTGAGAACGATAGTCCGGTCATAGAGCTCCGGTGCCACGTTCAGGAGGTTTACGAAGGGCTCCGGCGTCCACAGAATGTGCTCGTACATGTCGTCAGTGGCGATCAGCACATTGGGGTGCTTGACCAGCACGTCCGCCAGGGCGCGCAGCTCTTCACGGGAATAGGCCATGCCGGTGGGGTTGGAAGGGCTGTTCAGGACCACCAGTTTGGTCTTCGGCGTGATGGCCGCAGCCAGTTGTTCGGGGGTGACTTTGAACTTTTGCGCCTGGTTGGTTTCTATAATAACCGGCTTGCCTTCCGCAACCAGGACCATGTCGGGATAGGAAACCCAATAGGGAGCGGGAATAATGACTTCGTCGCCGGGGTTGATAACAGCCAGAGACAGGTTGAAAAAGCTCTGCTTGCCCCCACTGGATACCAGGATCTGATTGGCTTGGTAGGCGAGGTTATTGTCACGGCTGAACTTTTTGATAATTGCTTGTTTGAGTCCAGCAGTGCCATCCACGGCGGTGTACTTGGTCTGGCCGCCACGAATAGCTGCAATAGCCGCTTCTTTGATGTGTTCTGGGGTATCGAAGTCGGGCTCTCCTGCGCCCAAGCCGATAATATCCTTGCCGGCAGCCTTCAGCTCAGCCGCCCGGTTGGTCACGGCCAGAGTAGGGGACGGTTTGATGGTTTGTACACGATGGGAAAGTTGTACGTCCAAGCCAGTATCCTCAAAGGATGAGAGTTGTCGATAAAGTCGTGGAAAACCGCTTGCGACTAGTCCCAGTTTGAGGGCGGGATCCATGGCCCGATCCTTAAACTGAGCAGGCAAAACGGTATAATCATATCATCTTCAGTATTGGTCGGTCATCGTTATGTCGAATGAATTCGCAGTATCCTCTCCATTCAAGCCCGCAGGAGATCAGCCAGAGGCGATTCGCCAACTCGTGCAGGGGTTGCAGGATGGATTGATGCACCAGACCCTGTTAGGGGTTACCGGCTCGGGAAAGACCTTTACCATTGCCAATGTGATTGCAGCTGTGCAGCGGCCGACCATCATCCTGGCCCCCAATAAGACACTGGCGGCTCAGTTGTACGGCGAGTTCAAGGAGTTCTTCCCCAATAATGCCGTCGAATACTTCGTATCCTACTACGACTATTACCAGCCGGAAGCCTATGTCCCGTCGTCCGACACCTTCATTGAGAAGGATGCCTCGGTCAACGAGCATATTGAACAGATGCGTCTATCGGCGACCAAGGCCTTGCTGGAGCGCAAGGATGCGGTGATCGTGGCGACGGTCTCGGCCATTTACGGCTTGGGGGATCCCGAGTCCTACTTGAAGATGATGCTGCATCTGGACCGGGGGGACCGCATCGACCAGCGGACGCTGTTACGGCGATTGGCGGAGCTCCAATACACCCGCAATGATATGGAGTTGCAGCGCGCCACCTACCGGGTTAAAGGGGATGTTATTGATATCTTCCCGGCGGAGTCGGATAAGGACGCCATTCGCGTAGAGCTTTTCGACGATGAGATCGAAAGCCTGAGCTACTTCGACCCTCTCACTGGTGAGGTGCTGCGCCGGGTGCCCCGGGTCACCATCTATCCGAAAACCCACTACGTAACGCCCCGGGAAACCGTGCTGGATGCGGTGGAGCGTATCAAGGAAGAGCTGAAGGAGCGGCTCGAGTACTTTCGTGATAACGGCAAGTTGTTGGAAGCGCAACGGCTGGAGGAACGGACCCGGTTTGATCTGGAAATGATGCTGGAGCTGGGGTACTGCAATGGTATCGAGAACTACTCCCGTTACCTGTCCGGGCGCGAGCCCGGCTTGCCGCCGCCGACACTGTTCGATTACCTGCCACCCGATGCCCTGCTGGTAGTGGATGAATCCCACGTGACCATTCCCCAATTGGGGGGCATGTACCGGGGCGACCGTTCCCGTAAGGAAACCCTGGTGCAATACGGCTTTCGCCTGCCGTCGGCGCTGGATAACCGGCCCATGCGGTTTGACGAGTGGGAGCGGATCGCTCCCCAGATGATCTTTGTCTCCGCTACCCCGGGGCCTTATGAAAACGAGCACGCCGGGCAGGTGGTGGAGCAGGTGGTGCGCCCCACGGGCCTGATTGACCCGGAAATTGAAGTGCGTCCCGCCACCACCCAGGTGGATGACCTGCTGTCTGAAATCCGGGAGCGGGTCGGGCAGGGGGATCGGGTTTTGGTGACCACCCTGACCAAGCGGATGGCGGAGGATCTGACCGACTTCCTGTTGGAGCAGGGGGTGCGGGTGCGCTATCTGCACTCGGACATTGATACCGTGGAGCGGGTGGAGATCATCCGGGATTTGCGGTTGGGCGAGTTCGATGTGCTGGTGGGCATCAACCTGTTGCGGGAGGGGCTGGATATGCCGGAGGTCTCCCTGGTAGCCATCCTGGACGCGGACAAAGAGGGTTTCTTGCGCTCGGATCGCTCCCTGATCCAGACCATAGGCCGGGCCGCCCGGAACCTGCGGGGCAAGGCAATCCTTTATGCGGACAAAATTACCGGCTCCATGCAGCGGGCCATGGATGAGACCGAACGACGCCGGGCCAAGCAGTTGGCCCATAACGAAAAGTACGGCATCGTTCCCAAAGGGCTCAACAAAAAGATCACCGATATCATGGAGGGCGCCGTGCCCGGTGCCCGCAAAGGCAAGGCCCAGGCGAGCCGGGTGGCGGAGGCTTCGGCCGATTACCGCGCCGCGGTGGCCGCACGGTCGCCGCAGGAGCTGGCGAAAACCATCGCGCGGATGGAAAAGGAAATGTATGAGGCCGCCCGCAACCTGGAGTTTGAAAAGGCCGCCCAACTGCGCGATGAGATTGCCGAACTGAAGAACCATGCGTTGATTGCGACGACCTGATGAAGCCGTCGCCAGACGTTGTTTTTCACTACATCCCCTGATGATCATGCTGCGCTTCAAGGCTTAAGGCGCTATCCTCAAAAGTGATGGGCCGTCGTTCCTTAGGCGGCCCATCCTCCATTGGAACCGAGGACAACATGATCAATCCCCTATATGCTGCCATCGCCGGCGGTTTGGCTCTGCTGGCGATTCTTGCCACTTATTTTCTGACCCGTATGCACCAGGAGCGCCGCTTGGCAGCTTGTCTTCAAGAGCTGGCTGCCCTGCAGGAGCGTTTTTCCGGACGGGAGCAGGAGGTGATCAGGCTGGAAGAGACCTGTGCCGCCCAGGAGCATGAGCTGGGCCGCCTGCGGCACCTGTCCGGTGAGTTGCAGGCCAAGGTCTCTGCGCTGGAAACCCAATTACGCCAGGAACGCCTGCATCACGAGGAAAAGCTGGCCATGCTGAACCAGGCCAAGGCTCAGCTCAGCCATGAGTTCAAGGCACTGGCTACCCAGATCCTGGATGAGAATAGCCGCAAGATGGCGGAGCAGAACCGGGACACGCTGGACAATGTCTTGCAGCCCCTGCGCCTGCAGCTTTCGGATTTTCGGCAGAAAGTAGAGGAAGCCTACGAGAAGGAATCCCAGCAGCGTTTTTCCCTGGCCCATGAGATCCAGCGTTTGCAGTCCCTGAATGAACGTATCAGTGAAGATGCGGTAAATCTGACCAATGCCTTGAAGGGCCAGACCAAGCTACAGGGGGCCTGGGGGGAGGTGATCCTGGAGCGGGTGCTGGAGCGCTCTGGGCTGGTGCGCGGGCGGGAGTATGAGATTCAGGTCAGCCTGAAGGATCAGCAGGGGCAGCGCCTGCAGCCGGATGTGATTCTCTACCTGCCGGAAAACCGTCATGTGGTGATTGATTCCAAGGTAAGTCTGACCGCCTATCCGGCCTACTATGGTGCGCAGAATGAAGAGCAGCGGCGCCAGTTCCTGAGCCAGCAACTGCAGTCCATACGCAACCA
>JAJUGC010000244.1 GCA_029268325.1 Gammaproteobacteria bacterium
CATCCATCATGCGCAAGCGTTCTTGCTGGTTCCGTTGATCCTGGATATTGCGCAAACGCACGAGCAGATGACGGGTTCCGTCCTCGCTCACCGGTACCGGTATCAACTGGGCCTGGTGCCAGTCACCATTGAATGGAGAGCGATACTCCAAGGTTCGATCTTGGCCGCTGGCCAGGACCAGACTGGCGATCTCCTCAAAGTCCTGGGCCAGTTCAGGCGGAAGCCATTCCTGCACCGGACTGGAACGGCGCAGATAGGGTGCCAAGGGCCGGTGAGCCACCTCCCGCCCCCAATGGTTTACCAGGCGCCATTTCTCATCCAGTTCCAGAACGATCTCATTGGGCGAGCCGATCAGCGCTTCCAGCTTAAGCACCCGGAACCGGGTTTCTCGCCGTAACCACTCGGTTTCCCGCGAATGCATCACCCATAAGGCACCACACACGAAAACGGCACAGGGAACCACCAGCCAGCGCGTGGCCTCTTGCTGGGCAACCCCGGTGCTCCAAAAGCCAAGCCAGCGCAACTCCCTTGAACCCTTTTTCCTGGGGCGTAAACAAGGTAAGGCAGGCGACCAGGCCCACCAGATAAAAAAGGAGAAAACCGGAACGCTCGCCAAGCAGGTTCGAGCATATATATAGAAGGAGGCTGTTACAGAGACAGAAGCCTAGGCGGGCAGCACGATGAAACCCTTCCCGGTTGAGGTGCACCACCCCCCACTGCACAACCAGGAGCAGAGCCCCCAGCGCCAGGAACAGGCGCGTGCCAATCCAGACGTAACCAATACAGGCCACCGCCAGGGTCGCCAGCATCAGAATAGCCGCGGCCTGATTGCACAACCGTACACGCCAGGCCTGGGCCAACGGCAACTTGGCAGCCTGGTCAACTCGAAAGAAATCCACAAAGTGGCTCAACATCATCTACAGTTCCGTTGCATAACCCTAACGGTGAGCCACAACGCTCGACTTACCAACGCTGGATTCTACCTAAAGCACGCCCGGAAAGCCGCAGCTTTCCCTGAATCTGTCACGTCTCCCCTCCGGTTCTTGAGCCTTGCCCTGCGCGCCTCCTGGCGCACTGAGCCCAGGCCCCTGACGAGGGCTATTTCCGAAAATGCTTAACTACCGACCAAAGTCGCATTGTTGCATGTTTTGGTCTGGAACCATACTGGAACCCGGAACAGAAAGGTTTGCCTAATCTTTACATTGAAAAATTAAAAAGCTGTGTTAAATTCAATGTATGAAGGTTCATTGTGCAGCTTTTCATACCGCCTAGCGAAATAACAATTCAAATAAATGTTTTGTTTAGTAGGCACCCACAAAACAACAAATAGGGGTTTCACATGAAAGTTCTATCCCAATTCCGCAAAAAACTTGCACTGACCACAACGGCGGTCGCACTTGCGGCTTCCACGGTATTCGCTCCTGCGGCATCCGCCCAAGAAACCATCAAATGGCGGGTCCAATCCCACTGGCCCGCGTCCAGCAGCTCCTTCAAGGACAGCCTGGAGCGCCTGAGAGATACCCTTGAGGAACGGACCAACGGACGCCTCCAGCTCCAGCTGTATGAAGACGGCGCTCTGTTCAAGGCTAGGGAAACCTTCAATGCCGTTAGCCGCGGCATCATCCAAATGGGTACTATCTCCCCTTCCTACGCGCAAGACAAGATTCCACTGGCCGGCGTAGCTTCAGGCCTGCCCTTTGCGTTTCGTAACGTTTGGGAGGCGGTTTACTTCCACAAGCACCTGGGCTTTGAAAAAATGCTCCAGGATCAAGCTGCCAAGCACGGCGTCTATTACTCCACAGACAAGATCTATCCCACTGAGCTGGTGAGCCGCAAGCCCATCAATACCTGGGAAGACTTTACCAAACTGAAGATCCGTTCTTCCGGTGCCATGCAAACCTTCCTGACCGATGCTGGTGCGGCAGCCTCCTACCTGCCCGGCAGTGAGCTCTACACGGCTCTGTCTACTGGCGTAGTGGATGCGGCCCACTGGGGCGCGGCACAAGGTGCGGACAGCATGGGTCTGTATGACCTGACCAAATACCACGTACAACCGGCCCTGAACATTGCCGGCACCGACGTGATCATTGTCAGCCAAAAAGCCATGGACAAGCTGCCCAAGGATATCCGCGATATCCTGGTCCAAACCCTGGAAGAGCAGTTCTGGTCCCGTACTAACGAGTACCTGTACCAAGAGCGCATTGCCCTGGCAAGAGCCATCAAGGACCGCGGTGTACAAATTAATGACATTCCGGAAGACGTCCTCAAACGTCTGACCGAAGCTGCCCAAAAGTCCTGGGATGTTGAAGCCAAACGCAATCCCAGCGCTGCGGAAGCCGTCAAGCTGGTACGCGACTTCCTGACCGATCTCGGCTATCTCTAATCTGCAACCGGATCGCCTGGGGATCCAACTCCACAAGAGTCAGATAAGCCCTAGCCGACAGCGGGCCCTACCGGGCCCGCTTCCCCTTTACCCGATTCAGTGCTTGTGGGAGTTTACATGCGTGTAATCCAAGCCTATATCAACGGGATCACCCGTCTGAACAACATGATCGGGACCTGCGTTTCCTACCTGGTCTACGCCATGTTCCTGTTCCTGATCCTGGAAGTTTTCTTCCGCTACGCCATGGAAGCGCCAACTGTCTGGACTAACGAGCTGACCCAGCTCTTGTTCGGCTTTTACATTGTGATGTCTGGCGGCTATGTCATGGCCCATCGGGAACATGTCAACGTCGACATTTTCTACTCTCATTTTTCAGAGCGTACCAAAGCCACCGTCAATATTTTTACGTCGGTGCTGTTTTTCCTGTTCGTCGGCTCAGTGTTGTATTTCGGCGCGTCCATGGCTTGGGATTCCATCCAGTCCTGGGAAACCTCTTTCTCCGCCTGGGATCCATACATCTGGCCGGTCAAAACCGCTATTCCGGTGGCTGCTTTTCTGCTGTTGCTGCAAGGGATCGCCCGCCTGCTGGAAGACATCGGTATTGCCCTCAACCTGATGCCTGCCCCTAACCATAAACACGGCACCACAGGAGAGCACCCATGAGTATTGAAGTCCTGACCCTCCTGTTTTTTGGGTCGCTGTTGCTGTTTCTGTTCCTGGGTGTCTCCCTGGCTTTCGTCTTGGGTGGCGTCTCGGTTGTCTTTCTGTATTTCACCTGGGGCGCAGACTCCTTCTACATGGTGGCGTCCCAGATGTGGGGCACCATGGAAAGCTTTACCCTGGTGGCCATCCCGCTCTATGTGATGATGGCCATGCTGCTCGAGCGAACCGGGGTGGCCAAGGACCTCTACCACATGATGTACCTCTGGGGCGGCGGCATTCGCGGCGGTCTGGCCATTGGTACCTTGGGAATCTGTGCTTTGTTTGCCGCCATGAGCGGTATCAGTGGTGCGGCCGTAGTCGCCATGGGCACCATTGCCCTGCCTTCCATGCTGGAGCGGGGCTATGACAAGAAGATGGCGTTGGGCTGTATCAATACCGGCGGTAGCTGGGGAGTACTGGTACCGCCAAGCGTGTTGATGATCCTGTACTCGCTGATTACCGGTGTTTCCGTGGGCAAAATGTTCGTGGCAGGCCTGCTGCCCGGCCTGCTGCTGATGGCACTGGTTACCGCCTACGTGATCATCCGCTGCTGGCTGCAACCAGAACTGGCCCCGGCCATTCCCAAGGATCAGCGCCCCAGCTGGAAAGAGAAGTTCGATGCCCTGAAAGCAGTGATCCTGCCCATCATGATCGTGGTTATGGTGCTGGGCTCCATTATGCTGGGTCTGGCCACGCCCACCGAAGCAGCAGCCATTGGTGTACTGGGTGCTCTCATCTCAGCGGCGGTCTACCGCAAGCTGAGCTTCAACCTGATACACGAAGCCTCAATCCGGACCTTCAAGCTGACCGGTATGATCGCCTGGATCCTGTTCGGTGCCCACGCCTTCAGCGCCGCCTATCAAGGCATGGGCGCTCAAGCACTGATCGAAGGGCTGATGACCTACATTCCGGGCGGCCCCTGGGGCATCATCATCTTCATGATGTTTATCGTGTTCCTGCTGGGCATGGTGCTGGATCCGGTCGGTATCATGATGATCACCCTGCCGGTATTCGTGCCGATCGTCACTTCACTGGGTTTTGACCCCATCTGGTTCGGTATCCTGTTCGTGATCAACATGGAAATCGGCTACATGACACCACCGTTCGGCTTCAACCTCTTCTACCTAAAAGGGGTGGTGCCGCCGGGAATCACCATGCGGGATATCTACACCTCGATTATCCCCTACGTGATTGTGTCACTGGTGGGTCTGGTACTGATCATGATCTTCCCGGAGATCGCGACTTACCTGCCCAACAAGATCTTCGACTAAGGGCTTGCCCTAACCTGAAAACCGGAGCTTTGGCTCCGGTTTTTTTATATCCGCCAC
>JAJUGC010000245.1 GCA_029268325.1 Gammaproteobacteria bacterium
CTCAAGCAAACCGTCCGCCAGGAGGATGTGGTGGCGCGCCTTGGCGCCGATGAGTTTCTGGTGCTCGTCACCCGGGTCGATACCACACGGGAAGTGGTGTCTGTCATCGAGAAACTGCTTGAGCGGGTCAAGGAGCCCTATCAGGTGGGGGAGGAGGAGCTGCAGCTGACCTCCAGTATCGGTGTGGGGCTGTATCCGGGGGATGGCACGGATATCGGTACCCTGATTCAGCGTGCTGATACGGCCATGCGCCATGCCAAGTTCTGCAAACGGGGCGGTTATCAGTTCTATACCCGCTCGCTGGAACGCAAAGTGGCGCGTACTCTGGATTTGGAGAAAAGACTGCGGGTCAGCGTGGAAAATGGCGAGCTGGAGCTTTTTTATCAGCCCATCGTCAGCGCCCAAACCGGCAAGTTGAGCGTGGCGGAAGCCCTGTTGCGTTGGCCCCAGGCGGACGGCTCCTATATTCAGCCCCAAAAGTTCATTGCTGTGGCCGAGCGGGCCGGGCTGATTATGCCTATTGGCGACTGGGTGTTGTGGCAGGCCTGTCAGCAACACAAGCTCTGGCAGCAGGCGGGGTTGCCGCCGGTTCGCATTGCCATCAACCTGTCGCCCATGCAGTTCCAGGGGGATCACTTGGAGCGCGGCATTGCCAGAACCTTGGGAGCTGTCGGCACCTCTCCCGATGCGGTGGAGATCGAAGTGACGGAAAGCATGATCATGGAGGATGTGGAAGATGCCTCCAGAATCCTCAGCAGGCTGCGGGGTATGGGCATTCGGGTGGCGCTGGATGACTTTGGCACGGGCTATTCGAGTCTCAGCCAATTGGGCCGGTTGCCGCTGGATAAGCTGAAGGTGGATCAATCTTTCGTCCGCAACCTGTTTCAGGATAATGTCAGTGTGGCGATCACCGAGGCCATTATTTCCATGGGGCATAACCTGGGGCTGGAGGTGGTGGCGGAAGGCATCGAGACCGAACAGACGCTCCGTTTTCTTCATGACCGGCAGTGTGACGAAGCCCAAGGCTATTACTTGTCCCGCCCGGTTAATGCGGAGGTATTTGCGGCCTGGGCCCGACTTCGCCAGGGTTAGAACCCCAAAGATGATGACGGCTCTGTCGTCAATTAGCGAACTCCCTCAAAGTTCGCGGAAAATGCAGGTACTTTTCTGGTAAAACCGCGTACCATGGTCAGTGCGATTACACCAAGGATTGTTGTTGTCGACAGGTCCGGTGAGGCGGGTGCCTCCTGGACTCACTATAAGAAGAGGCGAAAACTATGGACAGACCGAAAAGCCTGGAGAATATTTTCATCCGCTACGATGTGTCGAGCCAGCAAGTGGCTTTGATTGGCACAGCCCGTCAACTGCGGGAACATATCCAGCGCTATGGATCCGCCATTGTGCGGGATCTGATGACAGATACTCCCGTTGAGGTTTATGAAGGACAGGGCTGCCTGATGGGACGGCCCCTGGGGGTTGTTGGCCGGGTAAGAGCCGTACCTGTCAAACATTGACCGATAGGGGCTCAGCGCTACTGGTGCTGGGGCCTTAGAGAGCTTCCTTCCAGGCGGTCACGTCTACGATGGGAAAACGGAAGTCGGCAGGCTTGCGTGACCAGAAGGGCGTGTGGCGCTGGCTTTCGGGAAGCTCTTGCAGCTCCGGTAGCCACAAGCTCACGTATTCAGCTTGGGGATCATACTCGAAAGCCTGTTTCAGGACGTTATCCAACTGGGTTCGCTCGCCACAGATCAGATGGTTCCAGTTGCCCCAATTAACGGCCAGGTCCGCATCAATGAGCTGTTGCTGAAACCAGGCGGCCCCATAGCGCCAGTCAATATCCAGCTCATGGGCCAGGAAGTGGGCGACCATGCGCCGGCCCCGGCGTGACAGCCAACCGGTGGTTTTCAGCTCCCGCATGCAAGCATCAATAATGGGGATGCCGGTTTTTCCCTGGGTCCAGGCGGCAAACTCCTCCGGGTAGAATGGCTGGTAGGCCGGGTCGCCATGGATGCCACCTGGCTGAAAAACCTGCTCACCATATTTCACCATCAGCCATTGGAAGTACTCCCGCCATAGAAGCTCTCGTAGCAAGCGCTGCGTGGACTCGCACTCTCCACAAAAGTGTTCGTAGCCACGTACGGAATACCAGACCTGGCGGACAGACAAACAGCCCAGCGCCAGCCAGGGGCCAAACTTGGAAGAGTAGTTCCAGCCGATAAAACCGTTATTGGTGTACTCGTACTCGCGGATCAGGTGGCGGTCCCACAAGTAGTAGTTCAGCTGCTGGAAGGCGGCCTGTTCACCCCCATAGAAGCCGAACCAGTCAGGGGGTACCCATTCATGGCGATAGGGGTTGTCGATAGCGGGGAACGGGTCGCTCTCCTCGGTCTTGGAAATAATCGGTGGAGGCGGAAGGGAGTCCGGCGGCGGCTCGGGCAGGTGAGGTTTGCGGTGCTGAACCAGAGCCGTGAAACTATTGAAGTGATCGGGCAGGTCCGGGATGCTGACCGGCAGCCGATCCGGTGTGAACAGGGTATGCCCCCAGTCCTCAATGACCTCCAGCCATGGGAAGCGCCGTTCGATGGTCTCCACCGTCTTGCGCTCCAGCGGTCCGGGCAAGGTGGTCACACCCAGACAGTCCACGGAATAGCGGCGGATTAATTGGGAGACGATCTCGACCGGGTTGCCGCGGCGAAAGATCAGGCGCTGGTTGTGCTTGGCAATGGATTCCGACAGGTCTTCCAGGGATTCCTTCAGAAAGGTCATGCGGGGGGCGCCGATCCCTTTGGCAAGAAAGCGCCCGGGTGCCAGTTGGCGATCATCAAAGCAATACAGCAGGATCAGCTCGTCACACTGTTCGGCCAGACGGAGCAACACGGGATTGTCGTGCAGCCTTAAATCCTCCCGAAACCAGAACAGTCCTCGCATGTGATCCTCTACAGCAATTTAAGCTTACTCCTTGAGTCAGCATACAGTTGTGTATCCGGCTTTTCAGGACTGACTCGGCTTGGAGTAATGTCTGGAATGTTGACTGGACAAGAAGTGCTTGCTGTCCGGTACCAGCGCTTGCTGCTTTGCTTGCAGCAGCCGCTCCCATACCTAGGGTAGGGTTTAGGGTACTCAGGCGGTAGGGCTATTCAGTGCATTGTGTCACATTTTGGTGCAACACCGGGCGGGCAGAACAAGGGGCCTTGCCCGCCCAAACTTCTCTCTCCTTCCCGGAGTTTGGTAAGTCCTGGAGCCACAATGCTGATGCCCGCTCGCAGCCTTATTGTCGGGTAGGCGGCAAGGTGCCCCCGCTGCCACCACTGGCAGAGGCTGGGTTGAGGTGCTCGGACAACTGGTCGCCCAGTTCCCGACGGAACTCCTTCATTTTATCCAGTCGGATTTCATGAACGCCCCCGGTGCCGCGATAGCGTAGGAACTCTTCGCCATTGCGGGCGCTAAGCTCCAGGGGGGTGATCAGGTGGGAATCCTGCTCGCCCACAAACCGGACCCGAAGCTTTTCCCCTCCCATGATTGCCAGCTCAAGAATGTCGTGGTCGTCGCAGCTGATTGGAACATAGTTGCCGGATGCCATATCGATTACCTCCGTTTGGCCGAAAGCGGGTTCCAAGACCGTATTCTAATGTTTCGAGTGGTGTTGTCGGAGTTGTAGGCGAGGCTGGCGATTTGCAAAAAAACGGAGTCAGGGAGAAGTGGGAAGTGGAGGGTCAGTTTTCGTGAGGGTGTGGAGCGGGCGGCAGTTTGTGCTCAGGAGCATGGCGGTGGGGACGGTAGCGGCACCATTGCAGCACGGCCAGTGCGCAGGTGATGGTCAGGGCGATCAGCAGATAGGCCTTGGCGGCATCGAACGAGCCGGTTACCAGGTATTCAAGCGCCAGCATACCGACCAGGGCAGTGAAGCCGGGTAGAATGGAAGTGGTCAGAATGTCCCACCAAAGGCAGGTTTTGGAGGAATGTTGAATCACAGCGGTTACCAATACAGCAAGGGTGGGCGGATAATAAAGAGCGGTACAGGCAGGGAGAATTCGAAGAATCCCCTACAAGCAGAGGGGCAACGGAAGGCCGCAGTTTCTATGCGTGCAATGGGCGCCTATAATTAGCCCCTATTCATTTTCACCAGTGACCCTTGGAGTAGCCTCACTATTATGACCATTATCGATGAGGGCGTTGAGCGTCTATCGCTCAAAGACTACACCGAAAAGGCCTATCTCGATTATTCGATGTATGTCATTCTGGACCGGGCGTTACCGCACATTGGAGACGGTCTGAAGCCTGTACAGCGACGTATCGTCTACGCCATGTCCGAGTTGGGGCTGAAGGCGACGGCCAAATACAAGAAGTCCGCCCGGACCGTGGGCGATGTGTTGGGTAAGTTCCATCCCCATGGCGA
>JAJUGC010000246.1 GCA_029268325.1 Gammaproteobacteria bacterium
AGTTCCTTGAAACTCTGCCTGCTCGCAGAAGGCAAGGCGGATTGGTATCCCAGGCTGGCACCCACGTCGGAGTGGGATACGGCAGCGGCCCAGGCGGTGCTGGAAGCAGCGGGCGGCGCGCTGGTCGATGAGCAGGGGGAGCCGCTGCGCTATAACCGTAAGGACTCGATCCTCAATCCCTTCTTTCACGGCTTGGCCGACCCGTCCTTTGACTGGTCTTCGGTGATGGGGCCGTCTTGGGCGAAGCGCAGCCCATAACGCAAGATGGCGCCAGAGGCGCCATCTTGGGGACAAGTGAAAATTTCTAGTTTGTGTCCGCAGAGGTCACCACGTCCCCTTTATAGCCGCTGTTGGTGCAGCCCAGGCAGCGTACAAAGGTAGCTTTGGCCGGGCCAACCACCAGCTCTTGGGCTGCTTCCCCGGCATTGCCGCCCAACAGGGAGAAAGGCAGGGAAGCCACAAAGACGGCGGTGCCGATCGCTGTTGTTGCCAGCAACACCGGACGGGCCACAATCAAGTCACCGGTCATGGCCATGAAGGATGGGCGTTCGATCACGTTGACTGATGAGCTGGCGGAATAGCCTGTTGCAGGCAGGCTGACACACAGGGCCGTCATGAAGGCGATAAATAAGCGGGAGGCGGAACGTCGCATGAATACTTCTCCTAAGGCATAAATAGGCAACCGGTGGGCAACCGACCGGCAGGGCGTCCTGGAGGCTGCGGTCGAAGCCTGATGGGTAAAAATATAGCAGGTATCTGTCACCTTTCTAACCGCCCGTGCATTTTTGTGGCCTGGCGCACTGATGGAGCGGTCTCCAATTACCGGCCTGGTACGCCAAGCAACACGAGCGTTTAGCGCTGGCATTGTCCGCAATAGACTGTGCTGCGCTGCCCCTGGCGGATTTCCTTAAGGGTTTCACCACAAGCCCTGCAGGGCTTGCCGCCGCGGCCATAGACCTGCAGCGTTTGTTGAAAATAGCCGGGCTTGCCGTCGCCGCCCACAAAGTCCCGTAACGTGGTGCCGCCTTGTTCGATGGAGCGGGCCAGAACCCGCTTGATCTGTTCCGCCAGTGCCTGATAGCGCTGCAAACTGATACGCCCGGCAGCCCGCTGGGGGTGAATGCCACTCAGGAAGAGGGCTTCGTTGGCATAGATATTACCCACCCCAACCACCACGTGACTGTCCATGATGAAGCTTTTGATGGCGATGCTGCGGCCCCTGGACTTCTCAAACAGGTAATCGCCGGACAAGACCTCATCCAAGGGCTCCGGCCCCAATTCTCGCAGCAGCGGGTGCTCGGCCGGATCCTCCGTCAGCCAGAGCATGGCCCCGAAGCGGCGCGGATCCGTGTAACGCAGCACATCTCCCGAATCCAGTTGAATATCAATGTGGTCGTGTTTCTGGGGGGGTTGCGGTTGTTTCAGGATCCGTAGGCTGCCGGACATGCCCAGATGGATCACAAGAGTGCCCGAGCCCGTCTCCACTAATAGATATTTGGCGCGCCGCCGGACCTGCCGGATCTGCTGCCCGGCCAGGGCCTGCTCCAATCCTGGTGTGACCGGCCAGCGCAAGCGTGGCTGGCGGACGATAACCCGGGTAATGGTGCGGTGGCGGATATGGGGTTCGATACCACGACGGGTGGTTTCAACTTCGGGTAATTCTGGCACCTGGAACTCCTGGTAAAACGCCGCAAAAAGGGACGGATCGCTGAAGGCCTGCAAAAGGAAAGGCCTGGACGGGGCAACAGTTTATAACGCCGGCCTGAGGCTGAACAGGCGCGCGCCAAAGCCGTGCTGGAACTGAGCAGGCCAAAGACCCCTTGGCTCACGGAGGCCAACTGTAGAATGAAGAGGTAGGGCTCAAAACGGTATTTCCCGCAGCCCACTCACCTGTGTAATTGCTGCCTTTGACCCAAGGCGCTGTCGGTTAGGGCGCATTGGTGCGTGCTTAAATCTACATTGAGGAGGGGCCACATTTATGTGGTATCAAGGATTGCTGGCTTGGAATGGCTGGCAAGTGTTGTTGGCAACCCTGTTGCTGACGCATGTTACCATTATCAGCGTCACGATCTACCTGCATCGTCATTCCGCCCACAATGCATTGGACCTGCATCCTGCACTGGCGCACTTCTTCCGCTTTTGGCTCTGGCTGACCACCGGCATGGTCACCAAGGAATGGACGGCCATCCACCGCAAGCATCACGCCAAGTGCGAAACCGATGAGGACCCCCATAGCCCGGTAGTGCAGGGTATTGGCAAGGTTTTGTTCGAAGGGGCGGAACTTTACCGGGTTGCGGCCACGCCGGAAACGCTGAAGCGCTACGGGCAGCGCACTCCGTATGACTGGATCGAGCGCCACCTCTACAGCAAGCACCACAGTCTGGGCATCGGGCTGATGGCGGTCATTGATATCTTGCTGTTTGGCGTCCTGGGGATTACCGTGTGGGCCGTGCAGATGATGTGGATTCCCCTGTTTGCGGCGGGGCTGATCAACGGGGCTGGCCATTACTGGGGATACCGCAACTTCGACTGTGCCGACAATGCCCGCAACCTGGTGCCCTGGGGCATCCTGATCGGTGGCGAGGAACTACATAACAACCACCACACCTATCCCAATTCGGCCAAGCTGTCTGCCAAGCCCTGGGAGTTTGACCTGGGCTGGATGTGGATCCGGATTTTCAGTGCGCTGGGCCTGGCCAAGGTCAAAAGTACCGGCCCCATTGCCCATAAGGTGCCGGGCAAGGCCGTGCTGGATGTGGATACGGTGATGGCCATCGTCAATAACCGGTTCCGGGTGATGGCGGAGTATCGCAAGACGGTCTTGTTGCCGGCCCTGAAGCAGGAAAAGGCCAACATTATTGCCAACGGCCGCAGCCTGTATCGGCGGGCGAAGAAGTGGCTGGCCCGGGATGCCGTGCTGATCGAGCCGAGTGAGAAACAGCGCCTGGAAGATTTGTTGGCGAGAAATGTTGTGCTGCGCACCATCCATGAAAAGAGTCAGGAGCTGCAAGTGATCTGGCGGCGCAGCCCGGGCATGAAGCTCCAGGACAAGCTCCAGGCCCTGGCCGACTGGTGTGGGCAGGCGGAAGCCAGTGGTATCCAGTACTTGGCGGAGTTTTCCACCACGTTGAAAAGCTACTCCTTAAAGCCAGCCGCAGCGCCCTAAAGCAGCCGGGCGCTCCGAAACCGGCCGCGCGCTGCGCCGGCCGGCCCTCCGGGGTCTGGGATCTCAGGCTCCTATGCGGAATTTGCATCCCGAATAAACAGGGCATATTGCACCTGACCCGCCCGCTGATGGCGGTGCAGGCGCCAGTTTGCCGGCACATTCAGACGGGTCAGCTCTTCCTCCGCTTCCAGATAGATATAGGCATCCGGTGCCAGCAGCCCCCGTGTCTCCAGGGCGTCACAGCAGTCAGTCAGCATCTGCTTGCGAAAGGGTGGGTCCAGGAACAGGATATCGAAGGGCTCCGGCGGGGCTTGTTGGATCCAGGCCAGGGCATCGGCGGCATAGACCCGGGCGCGGTCGGCCTTGAGCAGGGCCAGGTTCGCCTCGATGGACTGCTTGACCTGGCGTGACGAGTCCACAAAGGTAACGGCGGCCGCACCCCGCGACAGGGCTTCCAGGCCCAAGGCACCGCTGCCGGCGAACAGATCCAGGCAGCGGGCTCCGGTAATCACCGGCATCAGCCAGTTGAACAGGGTTTCCCGCACCCGGTCCGGGGTTGGGCGCAAGCCCTCGATTTCCGTGAACTGCAGGCGTCGGCCACGCCATTCACCACCAATGATGCGCAGTGAAGAGCGGTTGGCGCCGGGTTTGCGGGACTGCCGAGAAGACATAGGGTATTCGCTCATGGGGTTGGTGGAGGATAGAGTATCTTAAAAGGGGCCGAGAGCGTTCTCAACGCGAACGAGGGCCAGTCGCGATTTTTAGTCACAACCTGCTAGAATAGCGGGACTTATGGTTGCATGCTCCCATATCAAAGAATGAGCCAATAAATGACTGATTTATCTTCCCTGGAAATGATTTTCTATGGCCTGCTGGCCGTATTGGTGCTTGCCTTTATTCTGGATGTGGCCGGCCGGCGCCGTTCGCTGCCGCGTCCCCAGCGCTTCGAGCTGGAGCACAAGGCCCCGGAACAACAGGTCGCGCCCGTTGCGGAAAAGGCCCCTGTTCCCGCCGCACCCGTCGAAGCCGAACCCCAAGCCGCACCCGAGGTGGCCGCACCGGTGGAGGCGCCACGCTCCCTGCTGGAGCGGGTCAAGGAAGGGCTCTCCCGCACCCGGGCGAACTTTACCGACGGCTTAAGCAGCCTGTTCCTGGGGCGGCGCCAGATCGACAAGGCGTTGCTG
>JAJUGC010000247.1 GCA_029268325.1 Gammaproteobacteria bacterium
CGGAAGTCAGTCCGACACAGAAACTGCGGGCCTATTCTAAGAGTTTGGGGGCAGGGTCTCAATGATGCTGGGCTTACAGCTGTACCGGTGTGTGCGGCCATAAACGTGGGGATGTTGTCCTAATCTTCCAGCTCGGTGGATCAAGATCAGGAACAGCTGTACGGCTTTTGTGCGGATCGGGCAGCCCTGGCAGGGCTGCGTGTCAGCAGAACGCCGAAGGGCTTAGTTGCTGCTGGCTTGGCTGACCCAGGTATCAGCAACCAGAGGCTCATCCAGGTGGGCCAGGTCGTTGTAACGGATCATGGACTGGATCTGGTGGATGTAGGCCTGGCCTCGTTCGGAATAGCGGATCAGGCCTTCGGCGAGCTGCTCGCCCCGGATCGGCTCGTTGCCGAGGCGGGCCTGTTCCCGGTACTTGCGGAAACTGTGGTAGCTGTCGTGGCGGTTGAGGTTGGTCATGTAGCCCAAAATGGCGTCATAGGGGGACTGGAAACGGGCTATTTCATGACGGGCACCGGGATTTCGCCGGCTGGGAACGATACCGCAACCCGACGCATAGCAATATTCACCGAACAGGTTATTGCCCTCCCGGGCGAAGCGGGAGGTGCCCCAGCCTGACTCGGTGGCGGCTTGTGCCAGGACGAGCGACGGCGGAACAATATCCACCCGGCGCAGCAGGGTGTTAAAAAACTCCGTATCGAAGCCATTATCGGCCGGCACCCGGTAGTGCTCTGCAACCAGGGCCAACCAGAGGGCATCTGCCGTGGACAGCTTCTGGAGGGGGATTTGCTCCTGGATGGACCGGATGCGTTCCCGGGCAGCCAGGATTTCCTGGTTGGCATGGTGGATCAGAGGCAAGAGAAACTGGAAAAAGGCCTCTTTGCGCTTCTGGACATCCTGAATTTGGGCAAAGTCTGGCAAGGGCGCACGCAGGTTGATCGACAGAGCGCTGGCCTGCTTCAGGGCCGCTTTCTGTTTGGCGATGTTTTCTACCGGCAGCCTGGCAAAGAAGAAAAATGCGGCGATCAGTATCAAGATGACCCCGGCGGCAATTTTGCCGGCCAGCGGCTGGGAGGAAGGGGCTTTGCCTGATAGTGTATGTCGGGCCTGCATGTATTGCTCCATCGGACAGATGATGAGAGTTTACTCATTTAAGGCGCATAATCGGAGCGTTTGGCACAAATTGATACAAATTGGTTGAGAGGGGAGTGCGCATGAAGTGGGTGATTCTGCCCGGCAAGGCTGTCATGCTCCTGTTTTGGCTGGCGGAGCTGGCCAATCTTTTCAAGCTGGTTTCGCCACCCTGGGATGGAGTTCTGCACACCGCCGTTATTGTGGTGCTGGCGGTTCACCTGGTGGGGGCGACGCTCTTTACCCGGGCCTATGCAGCACTGCTTTTGGAGCCCAAGCTGCACAAGATGCTGATCATGTTCTTCGGCGTGTTCCACTGGCTGGACTTGCGCCAGAAGGGCCGGTTGCGGCGGCCGATAGGGTGAGGTCAAAGAGGCCTCATCCGCTTCGGGGCCGTATCCCGAAGACCTTCAGCGGGCAGGAAGGCTGTCTAAACCAGTGCTTCGTTTTTCAGGTAATTGTCCAAAAGCCGGTAAGCTTCCTTGGCAGGGATTGCCGGGCTGAAGTAGTACCCCTGCACCTCATTGCATCCCAAGGCCTGTAGGTATTCCATTTGGGCCGCGGTTTCCACACCTTCGGCAATGATGTTCATCCGCAGTCCCTTGGCCATGGAGATAATGGCATTGACGATACAGGCCTCATCCTCATGGTGCTTGATGTCGGTGACGAAGCTGCGGTCGATTTTCAGGGTGTGAATGGGCAGCTTTTGCAGATAGGCCAGGGAAGAATAGCCGGTACCAAAGTCATCGATGGCAATGCTCACGCCTTGCTCTGACAGCTTATTCAGCTTTTGGTTGATGACTTCCAGGTCGGCCATGATGACGTTTTCAGTCAGCTCGATTTCCAGGTTTTCCGGCGGAAAGTCGCACTCTTTCAGGATGTTGAGCAGGTTGCTGACAAACCGGGGGTGTTCCACCAGCGACGGGGAGAAGTTTACTGCCAGGCGGATGAACGGGTAGCCGGACTTGATCCACTGGCGTACTTCCCGGCAGGCGGTGCGCAACACCCAGTCGCTGAGGTGATCGATCAGTCGGGTCTCCTCCGCCAGGGGAATAAACTCGCCGGGTGCAACCAGGCCCCGGGTGGGATGATTCCAGCGAATCAGCGCCTCCACTCCCACGATCCGCCCCGTGCGGGCGCAAATCTGGGGCTGGTAATGGAGCTCAAACTCGCCTTTCTCCAAGGCCCGGCGCAGGTCGCGCTCCATCTGAAGGCGATTGGAGCTGCACAGGTTCATGCTCTCACTATAGAACTGGAAGTCGTCCTTGCCCCGCTCCTTGACGTGATACATGGCAATATCGGCGTTCTGGATCAATTGCTCCAGCGTCTCGCCCGCCTCGGGGTACATGGCGATGCCAATGGAGGCTCCCACAAACACCTCATGCTCGCCGAGCATGATGGGGGCCTTGAGTACCTGGAGCACTTTCTGGGCCACGGAGCGGGCCTCTTCCTTGCCGCTGGGGCCGGGCAGGAGCAGGGTGAACTCGTCTCCGCCAAAGCGGGAGAGGGTATCCCCTTGGCGCAGACAGGTTTCCAGGCGGTGGGCGACGGTCTGTAACAGGCGGTCGCCCATGGCATGCCCGAGAGTGTCGTTGACCACCTTGAAGCGGTCCAGGTCGAGGAACATCACCGCCAGGGAATGGTTGTTACGCTTGGCCTGGGCCAAGGCCAGGGATAGGCGATCCTTGAACAGGGAACGGTTGGGTAGGCGAGTCAACAGGTCGTGATAGGCCTGGAAGTTGATGAATTCTTCCGCCTCTTTCCGTTCCGAAATATCCCGTGCCGTTCCATAGGTGCCAATAAAGCGCCGGTTTGAGAGCGCACTGGGATTGTCGGAAGAGATCACGCGGATTCCTTGCTCGTTGCTCTCAATGGGGAAAACGGTGATCTCGAAGTAGCGTCGGGCGCCGGGCTCTCCATACGCGCGCAGCCGCAGCTCCATGCTCCTGGGCGCCTGCTTGCTGGCGGGGCGCTCCCCGAAAATATACCGGGCCCGCTCCAGGTCTTGTGGGTCGACCAGCTGCCAGCAAGGTTGCCCCAGTAGCTTTTCCTTGGGGTAGCCAAGCAGGGTTTCCACTTTGTTGTTCAGGAAGGTGAAGCGGCCCTCCCGGTCCAGGATGAAGACGATATCGGGAGAGCTGTTGACGATATAGCGGTGCAGCTCCTCGGACTTCTGCAAACGGGCCTGCATGGAGTCATTCAGTTTTTCCAGCAGTTTCTTGCGGAGCACCTTTTCAACGGTGGCGAAGAGTTCTTCGGGGG
This sequence comes from Gammaproteobacteria bacterium, assembly GCA_029268325.1. GTDB lineage: Bacteria > Pseudomonadota > Gammaproteobacteria > Pseudomonadales > Oleiphilaceae > JAEZAA01. Next base: position 3,394 of record JAJUGC010000247.1, read on the forward strand.
CGTAGGGCTTTTTCAGGTAATCATAGGCGCCAAGCCGTAATGCCTCGGTAACCGCCGAGAAACTGGACTCGCCGCTGATAACGATGGCCGCCGTGCGGATCTCGTTCTCCAGCATGAAACGCATGACATCGTGGCCGCTCAGGTCCGCCATGCGCAGGTCCAGCAAGACCAGGTCATAGGGCTGTTTGAGAAGCCGGATGCAGGCGTTTTTGCCGCCCAGGGCCGTATCCACCTGGTATTGGTTGGCTTCCATCAGGGATTTCAGGCTTTGCAGCAAACGAGGTTCGTCATCCACGATCAGGATGCGAGCTTTATGGATGTCGACTTTATCCCCGGCAGAGCTGTCATTCCACATGACGTTCAGTCCCAGTTTTGCAGTAAGTGAGGTTAATGGGAGTGTTCATGGTTTCTTATAGTTATTCCCGGGTGCCTCGTCGGCCGCGGCCAGCCTGCGAGGCACCAGAAGTTGGAATTGGGTTCCCTGGCCCGAGGAGCGGCAGCTGATAAAGCCCCCCAGGCCCTGCATCAGGTTACGCACGATACTCAGTCCCAGACCGCCATGCCCTGAGCCTTTGGTGCTGTGGCCCGGCTCGTAGAGGTGCTCCAGGATCTCCGGGGGCAGGCCCGGGCCGTTATCGTTGACTTGGATCTCGATAAAAGGCTGGCCATTGAAGTTAATGCCATCACGGGTCAGGATCCGGACTTCCCCATTGGGTGGCAGGGCTTCTGCGGCATTTTTCAAGAGATTGGTCAGGGCCTGGCGCAGGGCCGCCCCATCAGCCTCGATGGCGGGCAGGTTTGCATCGCAATCCAGGTGGCATCGGATCGACTTGACGCTGAACAGGGAGTTCTCAAACAGTCGCACCATTTGCTGGATGAGCTGGTTGATCTGTACCGTACCGGTCGCTGTCTTGGCCGGTGGTGCTGGGGAGAGGGTCTGC
>JAJUGC010000248.1 GCA_029268325.1 Gammaproteobacteria bacterium
GCTGACCAGCCTGAAGCCCGGACCTGTGCGAGTCATCAAGCAGGGTGGGGAAGAGGAGGTCTACTACGTATCTGGCGGTTTTCTCGAAGTTCAGCCGAATCTGGTGACGGTGCTGGCCGACAGCGCACTCCGGGCCGCCGATATGGATGAAGCGGCAGCTCTGGAAGCCAAGCGCGAAGCAGAAAAGGCACTGGCCAACAAGAGTGCGGACTTCGATTACTCAAGAGCGGCTGTAGAGCTTGCCGAAGCCGTCGCACAGCTGCGTACCATTCAGCAACTTCGCAACAAACTCCGCAAGTAACACCGAAACGAAAGGAAGGCGGGACCTTCCTTTCTGTTTTTGGCTGGATCAGATCCTCCCGGCACCTCATGTTGCGAAGCGTTCCCCTCTGTACCCTTGAGGTCTCCAGTCTGGATCAGTACTGGCCGAACTTGATGTGGTTTGGACAAGAGGTGGTCGCGACCAGTTTTCGGAAATTGCTACCCCGGAACTCTGGACGGTTTGGGGTTAGTCGAGATAACCTTTGTAGGTGGGCAACGCCTTCGTGGGCCGTGAAGCCCCCGGTTGGCCGAGGGATTCACGCCAATGGAGAAGGGCACTCAGGGTGGAGAATGCCTTTCACGGTGAAAGAGCCTGAGCAAGGATGAAGATCAGGTGATGCAGCCTTTCCGCAACATTCGTCAGCGCTTACTTTTCACAGTAGCATTCTTCCATGGGACTAGTGGTTTAGTTACTAGTCTGAAGTCACGCCTTTCCGGCCTGGCTCTACCCCACGTTTATAATCCGTACTTTCTATCCGTGAAGGACTCTTTAGCTTATGAGCACTGATGTCGTGATTCTGGCGGCTGGCCAAGGTTCGCGCATGAAATCGAGCCTGCCGAAAGTATTACATCCCATTGGCGGCAAGCCGCTGGCACAGCATGTGATCGACACCGCAGTGAGATTGGAGGCGGAGCGCATTCATTTGGTTATCGGCCATGGGGCTGATCAGGTGCGCGCCACCTTACGGGGCGACCAGCTGCAATGGGCGGTCCAGGAGCAGCAACTGGGAACCGGCCATGCGGTAGCCCAGGCGCTGCCAAACATTCCGGATGGGGGCACGGTACTGATTTTGTATGGCGATGTTCCGCTGACCCGGGAGTCCACCTTACGGGAGTTGCTGAAGGTGGCCGAGGATGGAAGTCTTGGGGTGATCACCGTTCACCTGGACAACCCCACCGGTTATGGCCGGATCGTACGGGATGGAGAAGACCGGGTGATCGCCATTGTGGAGCATAAGGATGCCAGCCCTGAACAACTGGCCATCCAGGAAGTGAATACCGGCATTATGGCCGTGCCTGCCGAGTTGTTAAAACGTTGGCTGCCCCAGCTGTCCAATCAAAATGCCCAAGGTGAATACTATCTCACCGATATTATTGCAATGGCGGTTCAGGATGGTGTTGCGGTGCAGGCTGTCCATCCCCAATGGGAGCAGGAGGTGATGGGCGTGAACAACCGCTGCCAGTTGGCGGAACTGGAGCGCTGGTTCCAGCGGGAGCAGGCCGAAGCGCTGATGGCAGCGGGGGTGACCCTGGCTGATCCGGCCCGTTTGGATGTGCGTGGCGAATTAATTTGCGGGCAGGATGTGACCATTGATGTGAATGTGGTCCTGGAAGGCCGGGTTGAGATTGCTTCCAATGTGAAAATCGGGCCCAACTGCGTAATCCGTAACAGTAAGATTGAATCTGGCGCGGAAGTGCTAGCTAACTGCGTAATCGAAGATGCGGTTATTGGCAGCAATTGCTATGTGGGTCCCTTTGCCCGTATTCGGCCCGGGACAGAACTCGCCGATGGGGCCAAAGTGGGCAACTTCGTCGAAACCAAGAATGCGAAAGTTGGCAAAGGATCTAAAATTAACCACCTAAGCTACGTGGGCGACGCCGAGCTGGGCGAGGATGTGAATATTGGCGCCGGCACCATCACCTGTAACTACGATGGCGCCAACAAGTACAAGACAATTATTGGCAACCGGGCCTTCGTGGGCTCCAATAGTGCCCTGGTCGCTCCGGTGGAACTGGGTGATGACGCAACCGTGGGAGCAGGCTCGACCATCACCAAGAATGTGGAACCGGCTCAATTGGCAGTGGCCCGGGGCCAGCAGCGGAATATCAGCGGCTGGCAGCGCCCGGTGAAGAAGAAGTAGCTATGGCATCCTGTCTTTCGATGCTTTGATCATTCCCTCTCCCTCTGGGGAGAGGGTTAGGGAGAGGGCCTGCGTTTTAAGGCAGGGAAAAGGTTCAGACCTGGAAGTGACCTGCCGCCCTCTCCCCTGTGCGGGTCACCCCACCCCTCTCCCCAAGTTGGGAGAGGGGCGAATAGGTTCATAACGATTCATATAACAGGAATTCCATCATGTGTGGCATTGTAGGCGCGGTCGCGCAAAGGGAAGTTTCAGCGATTTTGTTAGAGGGACTCAAGCGGCTGGACTACCGGGGTTACGACTCCGCGGGTATGGCGGTCATTAACGAACAAGGCCAGTTGGCCCGGGCCCGGGAGGTCGGTAAGGTTGCGGCTCTGGAAGCCTTGATTGCCAAGGCACCGTTGCCAGGCCGTATTGGCATTGCCCATACCCGTTGGGCAACCCATGGCAAGCCCAGTGTCTCCAACGCACACCCCCACATGTCCGGTGATAACTTGGCGCTGGTTCATAACGGCATCATCGAAAACTTCGAAGAGCTGCGCCAGGCATTGCAACAACAGGGCTATGTGTTCACGTCCGAAACCGATACGGAAGTTGTGGCCCACCTGGTGGACTCTTACCTCAAACAGGGCCAGGACTTGCTGGCGGCGGTACAGAGCACAATCAAGCAACTGCGAGGCGCCTACGCCTTGGCGGTGATCCATACCGATGAACCCAATCGCATGGTGTGCGCCCGGGAAGGAAGCCCCCTGGTGATTGGCGTGGGCATCGGTGAGAACTTTATCGCCTCTGACCAGTTGGCCCTACTGCCTGTGACCGACCGCTTCCTCTTCATGGAAGAGGGCGATATCGCGGAAATCACCATGGAAAGCATCCGCATCTGGGATGTGACCGGCTCGCCGGTACAGCGGGAAGTCGTGCGTTTCGAGCACGGCCTGGAAGCTGCCGAGAAGGGCGAGTTCCGTCACTTTATGCTCAAGGAGATCTACGAACAGCCCAAGGTGGTGGGAGCCACCCTGGAAGGCCGTCTCAGTGGCGAGCGGATCCTGGAGCAGGCCCTGGGCACCCAAGCCAAGGAAATCCTCGATGGCGTGAAGTGCGTGCAGATTGTGGCCTGTGGCACCAGCTATCACGCCGGCAAAGTGGCACGCTACTGGATTGAAGAATTGGCGGGAATTCCCTGCCAGGTGGAAGTAGCCAGCGAATACCGCTACCGCAAGCATGTCGTACCGCCCGATTGCCTGTTTGTGACCATTTCCCAGTCCGGTGAAACCGCCGACACGCTAGCTGCCTTGCGTCAGGCTAAGAAAGCTGGCTTCAAGGCTACTCTGGCCATTTGTAACGTACCGGGCAGCTCCCTGGTGCGGGAGTCTGACCTGGTGATCATGACCCAGGCAGGCCCGGAAATCGGTGTGGCCTCTACCAAGGCCTTTACCACCCAGTTGACCGCCCTGATGCTGGTGACCATTGCTCTGGCGCGTCGCACCGGGCTGAGCGCCGAGAAGGAAGCGGAAATCGTGGCGGCCCTGAAGCAGTTGCCGGATCAGTTGCAGGCACTGCTGAACCTGGATTCCCAGATCGAGAAGCTGTCCGAGCGTTTCGCTGACAAGAATCACTCCCTGTTCTTGGGGCGGGGCTCCCTGTATCCGGTCGCCATGGAAGGAGCGTTGAAGCTTAAGGAGATCTCCTATATCCACGCCGAAGCCTATCCGGCCGGTGAGTTGAAGCACGGTCCTCTGGCGCTGGTGGATGCGGACATGCCGGTCATCACTGTCGCCCCCCAGAACGACCTGCTGGAGAAGCTCAAGTCCAACTTGCAGGAAGTTCGTGCCCGGGGTGGAGAGCTCTATGTGTTTGCCGACAACGGTGCGCAACTGCAGGCGGAAGATGGCGTACACATCATTCCGATGCCGGAGGTGCATGAGTTGCTGGCACCCATTGCCTACACCGTGCCCTTGCAGTTGCTGTCCTACCACGTGGCGGTGCTCAAGGGGACCGATGTGGACCAGCCCCGTAACCTGGCAAAGAGTGTCACGGTGGAATAACAACCCGGGTCTGACCCGGTGCGCGACAAGCCCCGCCGTTCAGGGCGGAGAAGGATA
>JAJUGC010000249.1 GCA_029268325.1 Gammaproteobacteria bacterium
CCTGAAGGACTTCGACCTGAACAACTACCTGTTCGGAACGGGTGAAGATGAATTGAGCGAAGCCGAACGCGAAGACATCAGAATGCGTCTGCGCAAGGAAATGCTGGAAATCTTCTACTCCCGCAACATGCCCAACATACCCTAACCGGTATGTTCTAAAGAAGCCCTCCCGGGAAACCGCGAGGGCTTTTTTCATGCCTGCACACGTTCATCTCCCGGCGCCAGCCAAGGCACTTTCTGCAGGAAGAACGATCCGGATCTGAGAAGGGTTGGGCTACTGTTCCTGCGCCGCCCGCTTGCGGCTCATCAGCTCTTCCACCCAAGGCTGGATGATCAGATCAAAGGCCAAAAAGAGACGGTTGCCCGGAATCACCAGGGTATCCGGACGGGAGCGAAAGGAGCCGGGAATTGCCTGCAACAGCTTGGGAAAGTCGACACCGGCCTTGCGGCAATGGATCACGACAAAGCTTTCCTCATCGCTGGGAATATCGCAGGAAGCGAAAGGGTTGGAGGTGTCCACCATGGGCACCCGCTGGAAGTTCACATGGGTGTGGCCAAACTGGGGCACGATGTAGCGCACATAGTCTTCCATCCGCCCCAGGATGGTATGGACCACCGCCTCCTGGGAATAGCCGCGCACATGGGTGTCGCGATGGATCTTCTGGATCCATTCCAGATTGACAATGGGCACCACACCAATCAGCAGGTCTACATGGCGGCGCAGGTCAATCCCCTCCGCCACCACGCCCGCATGCAGACCTTCATAAAACAGCAGGTCGGTACCGGCGGGCAGGTCTTCCCACGGAGAAAAGGTACCGGGCTCAAGGCCTTTGGCAATCAGTTCCTTGTCGTCATCATGGACATAATGACGGTATTGGCCCGTTCCCTGTTGGCCATACTCCTGGAAGAGGGCTTCCAACCTGTCCATATGGTTGGCCTGTAGGGAAAAGTGGTTTTTCTCGCCATACTTGCCTTCGGCCGCCAAGGCAGCCATTTGGCGCCGGGTATACCGGTGAAAGCTGTCACCGGCCACAACCGCGGGCTCAAGCCCCAGCCTGGCAAAAATGCGTTGCATGGCCTTGCCCGCAGTGGTGGTTCCTGCGCCCGAGGAGCCGGTTACGGCGATAATCGGGTGATGGACGGACATGCGAGAGCCTCCAGACAAATACGCTATCCTACTCCGCCGCCTGAAAACGGGCAACGCCCGTTACAGGCTGCTTAACTGGCGCGGTTTTTCGATACCGTACCCTTGGGCATAATCCAACCCTAACGCCTTCAGCAAGTCCAGACAGGTCCGGGATTCCACCTGTGTGGCCACCAACTCCAAACCAGCCAGGTGCACCAACTCCGCCAGACCGCTTAGCAAGGCTTGCTGCCGCTCGTCGTGCTGCACATGCCTGAGCTGTCGCAGGTCCACCCGGATAAAGTCCAGGGGCAACTGGCTCCAGAGCTTATAGCCCGACAGGTCCCAGCTCGGGCAGCTCAGGGAGAACCGGCAACCATATTCCTTGAACTCCTCCATAAACGCCGCCAGCACTTCCGGAGCCTCCCGCGCAACAGACTCATCAAAGTCGAAGCAGAGCTTGTCTAAAGGCGCTTCGGATTGGGACAGGCGTTCATAGACGAATTCCAAGATCCCCTCTTCTCCCAGAGAATTGCCGGACAGGCTGAGGCAAAGGCTGTCGACTCTCTTCAAGGAGGCCGGATGGCGGGCCATCCACTCCAGACTACGCCCCAGCACCCAACGGTCCAGCTCAACTCCCCAGCCTTTTTGCTCTACAGCCTGGCGATACACTTCCGGCTCGACCCACTGGCCTCGGGCATCGTAGGCGCTGAACTGGATATGGAACTGGCTAGAGAGACGGCTTTGGCTCTGGAGGGCCAGAATCTTCTGGCCGCGCAGCAGGAGATTCTCTTGGTCGGGCGGACTGTCCAGGTCCACGGGCTGGATGGCCTCTGCCAATGGTGTGTTCGTCGGGGAGAAGGCTGCCCGTTCCAGCAGTCGCCCATAAGCCTGCCGGAGCAACAGCTGCAAAACCTGATCCAGCAACGGCGCGGCATACTCAGGCGCGGGCTGGAGGGCCGCACTTTTCAGGTTGTCCACCAATTCCACCAGACTCAAGTCCGCCACCTTATGTCCCAGGCGAGAGAGCAACAGAAATTGGCTACACTCAGGGGCGACCCAGGCCAGGGTAACGTACTCCCATGCACCACCTGCCCCACGCCAGCGGAACCAGTCGCCAACCTTCAATTTCTGGACTCGGGAAAACCAGGCACTTCCCACCGCAACACTGTGGCAGCTCTCAAGCAACGGAGCATCCCGTGAAGCCGCAGGAATCTGGACCCCTCCTGTGTCGATGTGGGACTTTGCCGCCAGAAAGGCTTCCAGCTCCCGGCACAGCTTCTCAACCTGCTGGCAGGTCAAGGCAATGGTCTGCAAGCTGCCACGAACCCGCTCCACCAATTGGGCCGCATTTACCGGCCTCTCCTGGCTCGCTAGCACCTCAAGCAAGTCGTCCAACAGTTGCAAGTGCTGCGCCCAGGCGGGATTGTCTGGCCCGTAACGGAGATGGGTGACCACCAACAACTCCCGCCAGCCACCCTGGATCAGGTTAAAAACAGCCTTCGGTACCGACTTGCCGCCCAGGCGCTGCTGGATCTCAGCGGCCACCGCCTGATGGGCATCCGCAACCTTGCGGGCTCCTTCCGCAGCCGCCTGATAGCGCTGCTGATAACGCTCAAACTGACGCTCCCGTTCCCGGAGCAAAGAGGTCAGCTCTTGAATCACCCCTTCGACCATTTCATCATCCGGCTCGGGCTCCCGAACGATCCGGGCTATCCCCTCGGTCACCCGCGCCCGGCAGGCTGCTTCCTCCAGGCCTCCGCGCCGGTCTAGTTGAGCCACAACCTCCAGCAGCCGCAGGATCGGTGCGTCCGGCTTTTCGAACAACCACTGATCCCGTTGGTATCTCTTGAAAACAGCCACATCCAAACGCCGGATCTCGCCCCGTGCTTCATCGCTTAGCAAAGCACATTCCAGCAAACAGCCAAAGAACAGGTCCACCAGCTCCAGCGACTCCCGGAGCAACCAGGGCAATTGCGCCTCAGGCCCCAAACGGTAGTCCATTTGGTGCAAGCAGGATTCCAGGCGATCTTTCAACGAGCTGTCCGTGACTACAGGCGACAACAGACGCACTCGGTCCAGCGCCCGCCAAACCTCATCATGGGTCCAGAGAAGCGCAGACTGGTCAGGATTCGGCATGGGATCTTGGGCAAGGTGCATCAGGCGGTTGAGGCTGCGAAATGAAGAGTGCTCCCTTGCCTCCCGGGAATGCTCCTGAAAACGCCGGGACCTGTCCGTCAGGCGCCGCAAGGCCGACTTCACTCCGGCAGTGGCCGCAAAAAAACGGCTCCGCCACGCCTCCTGGGTATCGGAAGCAAGGGGCTCTGCTTCTCCTTGCTCCCGGGATTCCTCGGCTGAGGATTCCTTAAGCGGCAACCGCTCCAGGGCATTATGCTCCTGCTCCGGCTGCTGGGTCAGATAGCGGCTCAAGTCCAGATCCGGCAACACCTCGTGACGGATCAGCACCTGATTGAGCTCCCCATACAGAGGCCCCAACTGCTTCATCACTCGGCGCTCAAACAGCCTGAAACAGGTGGTTTCCACCTCGGCTTCCAAACCGAGCGACAGTAAAGCATCCTGAAATGCCAGGCCAATCAGGTTCGGCCCAAGGGGATTAAGGTGGCCTGCAGCACTGGTGATTCCTGCCTGATCCAAACGCATCTTGAGCACCAGCAGCTCACCCCGGTATCGGGTTTCGGCTTTCGTCACCATGACCTTCAGGGCCAGCCAGCCCTCAAAGTTGCGCTTGGCATCCCCCGTCGGCAGGCTGGCATCTCCCGCGCCCCCTTCAACCAACGGCTCTGCTAGACGCTGACGGAAGCGCCAGCCCAGCCTTTCCTGCTGCATCTCAAAAGCCGCCAAGGCCCGCCAATAGGCCTTGCGCAAGGATTCCTTCTGAACCGTGGCCGCCGCCAGACTCAAAGTGGCCGGCAATTCCTGCAAGAACCCCTGAAACAGAACGGAAAGCCTGCTTTGCAAGCAGTCGATACACTGACGCAGGATCAATCGGGCCCCGGGGACTTCGGCCGCCATACCCTGAGGCTGGGCCTGTTCCATCTGGCCCAGGCGATAAAGGGTGGCAAAGCCTTCGGGATAAGCCTCATCCAAGACCGCTCCCAAGGATCCGGCTTCAGCTCGCACAATCTTGATTCTCAGCTC
>JAJUGC010000250.1 GCA_029268325.1 Gammaproteobacteria bacterium
ATCCAGGCGATCAAGGAAAGCCGCTTCCTGGGTCCTGAAGTCCAGTAACCTGCCCCACTGACAGGAAGGCTGAATACTCAGCCTTCCTTCTTATCGAGAGTACATCGACTCATGCCGACTCCGAATAGCCATCAACCCAAAGCCTGGTATCGCCAATTCTGGCCTTGGTTCATCATCTCTATTCCCCTTGCCTCGGTAATTTTGAGCAGCATCATGCTCTACGTGGCAATCCATGGTCGTGACACCATCGTTGTCGACAACTATTACAAGGAAGGCCGAGCGATTAACCAGGAACTGAGCAAGGATCAGTTCGCCAAGGAAATCGGCGTTGGCGCCGAACTCTTTATCCAGAACGACGGCCAGGTGAAGGTGCAGCTCTCCGCTGAGCGCCGCATCGCTCCGGACCACCTGGTATTGAAACTGTTCCACCCGACCCTTGCCGGCCGGGATCAGGAAATCATTCTGATGCCTGAAGGCAACCTGGCCTATTCTGGCAAACTGGAAGGCGATCTTTCCGGTCGTTGGTACCTGGATATTCTTGATGATCAGGACCTCTGGCGGTTGAAAGGCCAAACCTGGCTTCCCCGTGAAGATGCCTTAAAGCTTGGCTCCTTACTCCCTGAGTAAAATGAAGCAGTCCCCTGTTGGTCTTTGTTATCACTGTGAGTCCCCCATTCCCGAGGGCGTGGACATCGTCGCCCAGATTGACGGCGAGCCCGCGGCCATGTGCTGCCACGGTTGCAAGGCTGTGGCCGAAGCCATCGTGGCGGGTGGACTCAGTGACTTTTATCGCCAGCGCACGGCCAGTGCAGCCACGCCCTCCGAGGTTCCACCTGAGAAGCAGCGCGAACTGGCCCTGTTCAACCGGCAGGACATGCAGAAGGATTTTGTACGGGTGCTGTCAGATCAGGAGCATGAGTGCACCCTGATTATTGGCGATATAACCTGCGCCGCCTGCGTGTGGCTCTTGGAACGCTTTGCCTCGGAAATTCCTGGGGTCAACAGCCTTCACATCAACCACTCCAACCATCGCGGGGTCGTAAGCTGGGATCCGAACAAGATCGGCTTGGGGGAAATCCTGACCCGGCTGCACCAGATTGGATATCGCAGCTATCCCTATCACCCCAATACGGAACAGCAGCTACAGGAGCGTCAGGACAAGCAGATGCTCATTCGCATCATCGTGGCCGGCTTTGGCATGATGCAGAGCATGATGTTCGCGCTTCCCTTATATTTCCAATGGGTCGAGGATATCTCCGGCGGCATGATCGACCTGCTCCGCTGGTTCAGTTTTGTGCTTACCCTTCCGGTTATCCTCTATTCTTCCCACCCTTTCACGGCCGCAGCCTGGCGCGATTTAAAGACTCGCAGCATGACCATGGATGTTCCTGTGGCCCTGGCGCTTTGGCTGGCCTTCCTGGCCAGTGTGTGGATTACCATCTTCGGCGGGCCTGAGGTCTACTATGAGTCGGTCTGCATGTTCGCCTTCCTGCTCCTGCTCAGTCGCTACATTGAGCGGAAGGTCCGTCTAAAAGGCATCCAAAGCAGCAGTTTCCTGATGAGTTCCATGCCAGCCGCGGCACTCCGGATCACCAATGGTGAAGAGGAAGTCGTTGCCCTGGCCGATCTACGCCCCGGCGACCTGGTTCGGGTCAAGCCCGGGGAAACCATTCCTGCTGACGGCTATATCCGGGAGGGCCGCACCAGTGTGAATGAAGCCGCACTGACCGGTGAATATCTCCCCGTCAGCAAGGAACCCGGCTCCAAGATCATTGGCGGCACAGTCAATATCGAAAGCCCCCTAATCGCTGAAATTACCGCCGTCGGCGAGAACACCCAGATGTCCGCCATCATGCGGATTATGGAACGCGCAGGCCGTGAACGCCCCCGGATTGCAGTAATGGCCAATCGGGTCGCCCGCTATTTCATTAGCGCCACGCTCCTGGTATCTGTTCTGGTAGGCTGGTACTGGTGGCACCAGGAAGGCCCTCACGAAGCTTTCCGGGTGATCTTGTCCATCCTGGTAGTCACCTGCCCTTGCGCCCTGTCGTTGGCCACACCCACGGCTTTGACCGCCGCAACCACCGCCTTGCGCCAACGGGGCTTTCTCATTGCCCGCTCCTTTGTTCTGGAAGGCATTGCCAATGCTACCACCTTTGTCTTTGACAAGACCGGGACTCTCACCGAGGGACGGCTGGTTGTGGAAGAAGTGATCCCTGCCCCGGGCTATGACCGTGAACAGGTCCTGGCTTTGGCAGCAGCTCTGGAATACCACTCCGTGCACCCCATTGCGGCGGCATTTCATCCCTATCGGCAGTCCATGGCCAACGATGTGCGTACCGTTAGTGGCCTTGGCCTGGAAGGCACCATTGAAGGCCGTCAGTACCGGATCGGCGTAGCCGAATTTGTCCAATCCGAGTTGCCGGAGAGCGAGAAGCAAGCTATGCCCGGCCAGGGCCACTGGATCGCTCTTGCCAACCAACAGGAAGTCATTGCCTGGTTCAAGCTCAACGACCGTATTCGACCCGATGCCGACGAAGCCCTGCAGGCTCTCCGGGCCATGGGTACCAAACTCATCATGCTCAGCGGCGACCGTTCCAGTGTCGTGGCGGAGGTAGGAGAGCAACTAGGCTTCGATGAAGTTCGCGGGGGTTGCTCACCGGAAGACAAGTTGACAGCAATGCAGGAGCTGCAAGCAAAAGGCGAGCAAATCGTCATGGTGGGAGACGGCATCAATGACGTTCCCGTGATGGCAGGGGCTCACCTGTCCATCGCCATGAACAATGCCAGTGACCTAACCCGGTTGAACGCTGACGCCATTCTGCTGTCTGACAGGCTAATGGGGCTGGTAAACGCCGTACGCACAGCGCGTCAAACCAAAAAAATCATCCGCGAAAACCTGGGTTGGTCCATCCTATATAACGTACTGGCCTTACCTCTGGCCATGGCCGGACTGGTGACTCCCTGGCAGGCCGCTATTGGCATGTCCGTTAGCTCCCTGATCGTGGCACTCAATGCACTGAGACTGACCCGTCGCGAAGACAAAGACCGCCCTGCAACCAATATCGCCGCACCGACGCAAGCCTAGAGGTTTCTACGATGGAAATTTTTATCGTTATGGTACCCTTCTCCATCATCCTGATCGTGATTGCCGTGCTGGTTTTCGCCAAGGCGGTCAAAAGCGGCCAGTTTGATGACCTGGAAGGCCCGGCCCACCGAATTCTCTACGACGACGACCAGGACATGATCCCCGTTGGCAAGGAATCCAAGAAAACCGAACAGAAGAAGAGCGAAGAAAGGAGTTAACCAGCCTTGGCAGCAGAACCTATCACCTATTTGTCCGCCTTTCTCGTTGGACTTATGGGCGGCAGCCACTGTATCGGCATGTGCGGGGGCATTATGGGCGCCCTGACCCTGGCCATCCCGCCCGAACAACGCAGTTTCAAGAAAGTTTCTCCCCTGTTGCTCAGCTATAACTTCGGGCGCATCCTGAGCTATACCATTGCCGGCGCCATCGCCGGCGCCATCGGCTGGTTTCTGGCGGGGCAACATCAGGTTTTCGGCCCGATCCTGCGCTGGTTTGCCGGCTTGATGCTGATTGCCATGGGGCTGTACTTGGCCAGTTGGTGGAGCGGCCTGACCAAATTGGAATCCCTGGGTTCCCACCTCTGGAAACATCTCCAGCCCTTTAGCCAGCGACTCCTGCCGGTACGCACACCGGGACGGGCCCTGCTGTTGGGAGGTATCTGGGGTTGGCTTCCCTGTGGCTTGGTCTACAGTGCACTCGCCTGGTCCGCCAGCGCTGCCAATGTCGGCGAAGCAGCCCTGTTGATGACCTTTTTCGGGTTGGGTACTCTGCCTGCAGTACTGGCCACCGGTTACTTTGCCAAACAAATTACACGGATCCAGCGGGTTCGGGCAGTCCGGGCCATTACCGGACTGCTCTTGATTGCCTACGGGGTCTGGACCCTGCCTATCTGGCACATGCTCATGAGTAGCGGTGCCCACCATCATATGCATTGATGATAGAAACCAGGTTCATTGAGCCTGGTCAATAGCTCCAGCAGGAATAAACACTAGACTAGTGGTATTCCTGCAATTTTCAGCACTTGGCCGCGCACCCAGACCAAGCCGTGGGCCTCTGTGCCCCCACCGGCGAGTGCTGTCTAGGCAGAACACGTTAATCCGTCGCCTACTCATCCAGGCGACCCCTATCAGGTGAACTCAGATGCCCAGTTCGCAAGTTGTTTGGAACGAATCCCTC
>JAJUGC010000251.1 GCA_029268325.1 Gammaproteobacteria bacterium
GCTCCCTTGGTTCAGGTTCTTGGCGGAACACACTGAATTTTCAAGAGAATACCATCCGCTATCTTCGTTTTCAGGCCTGCCTCATGAATAAGCCGGGCTAAAGCGGAATTAATTATACCCAGTTTGCCTAAGCCGCCTGAAAACCGTCGTACTTATTGTTGTGAATTGGTGATTCACGTATTGCCCGATAATCAAGTCAAAGCGATGACGCGATTAGCTTATGTTGATCTTGAAGGGAAGTATCAAGAGCTGTTCAACGAAGGGCCAATAGTTACAGGGGAGCGTGAAGAGAAGTTTGATGTTTACTATTGAAGTTAAAAAGTTATGGCCTGGAAAGTTTACATTTTAATACCAGGGAACTGAATTTCCCTCGCATAGGGTTTGTCTGAAAATTCATTTTCCTAGCCTATCTGCTCGAGAAGCGTCCGTGGGAAACGTGTATTAAACGCTTCGTGTAGTGGGTTGAGGAGTAAAGTTGTGGATATAAATTAATGAAAAAGAGTTTTATTGGCTGTTTTTTACCTGGAAATTGAGCGGAAGGCTGTGCAAATAAATGCACAGCCCGTTTTCTAAGGAATTATTGCACCCAGTTTGCAGGTACAAATCCTTCCCGAATCCGCTGAGGATGGTCTCCCACATCGACGCGGGCAACTTCTTCTCCGGTAGCGTAAGAGATGACAGACATTTGATCGGTACCGCTCCAGGAGACATAGCAGTGCTCGCCGGAAGCATCACTGGTTACCCAGTAGGGCTTCTCGCCAATGCCGGTCAGCAGCTTGTACTCAAAGGTTTCCCGATTAACGATTGCAGCATAGTCGCTCATGGTTCCGGCCACGCAGAGGGTGTCGCCTTTGCCGTTCATGGCAATGCCGTGGTGAGCTGAATCGTTAACGTAGAATTCCCGGGGAACCAGAGGGATCAGGTTGGGTAAGTTGGCCAAACGGGTTACCCGGTCTTCTTGCATGTCATATTCGATAAAACCATGCAGGAAGGACAACTGGAAGTAGAAAAAGCGCTCATCCGGTGTGTGGGCCATGGGACGAACCGCCGGGCTTAGCTTTTTGTATCCTGCCTCTTTGAGCTTGTCGCCCATATCAAAGCTTTTGATGATCTTCAGGCTATGGGCATCGACCACCTGGAAAATCCGCTTACCTTTGGTGAAGTCTTTGAAGTGGTGATCCAGTGGCGTAAACACGTGGCCGATACTCGCGTGGTAAATGCGGTTGCCATCCTTGGAGTAGACGTTTTCATGGGGGGAATCGCCGGAAGGAAACTGACCGATTTCCTTACCGGTGGCTACATCCAGAACATGCACTACTTTGCCTGTGGATGCCGACACGGCAACTCGTGTGCCATCGGGAGAAAGGGCCATATGGTCTGACCGATACCCCTTGACCGGAAAACGCCAAGCAATTTTGCCCGTGGCAATCTCTATTGCTACTACATCCGCAAAACTGGGCCGGGATACAACCAGCAAACGTCCGTCCTTGGTACTGTACATATCATCCACATACTGATCGTTACCCTCGCCAATTAGGTGGCGGATAGCGGTGAAGTAGAGAAGGCGAATCGGGTTCAAAGCGATTTGCCTCATCCGCTCCTGCTTGTCCGGAATACCATTAGTCCGTCCGACCGGCTCATAGGTATTGGCATCAATGACATCAATCATTCCTTCCCAGTTGTTTCCGACGAAGATCACGGGGCGAGGGGCGCCGTAGTCATCACCCTGCCAGTTTGCCTGGGCTACAGCCGGGCCGAGAATGAGCCCAGCCAGAAGTAAGAAAACGGCTCGCAAGGTCCTCCGGGGTATTGGAGTGGTTGTGGCGTGCATCATTTATTCCTCCCTGTTTTTGTTGTGGATGCAGAGAAATCTTAACAGGAGGGTTAGAGCGCACCTTCATGTCCAGGTAGCCAAACTGGCAAGGTTGCGGCTTGGGTCACAACGGAGGGAGGGGGGCAGGGAGGGGGAGGGTTGACGCCAATAAGCAACATTGGCGGTTTGAGATGAGAAAGGGGGCCGTGCCCCCCCTTCTTTTTAGTCTGGTTGAATCTACCAAACTTACTGGAGCTTGAACTGCTCGATGGTCTGGCGCAGGGCTTGTGCCATCTGCAGCAATTCTTCGGCAATCCGTGCGGTTTCCTGGGCATCGTTAGAGGTCTGCTCCGCAGAGCGACTGATCTCGATGACATTATGGTTGATGGATTCGGAGACCACGCTTTGCTCGTTGGAGGCATTTTCCATTTGCTGGTTCAGCTCGGTAATTTCCCGCACGGCATTGGCGATGGTTTGGAGCTCCGTTTCCACGGTGAAAATCGCTTCCAGTTGCCTTTCGGCCAGCTCCGAGGCTTCCCGCATGGTGGACACGCAGTCCACAACTTCGGTCTTCAAGCCTTCGATCGTTTTGCGGATCTCTTCGGTAGAGTCCTGGGTACGAGAGGCGAGGGCGCGCACTTCGTCGGCTACCACCGAGAACCCTCGGCCCTGTTCCCCGGCCCGTGCCGCTTCAATGGCGGCGTTCAGGGCCAGCAGGTTGGTCTGGTCGGCAATCGTGGAGATAACCTCCAGCATGTCGGACATTTCATTGGTGCGTTGATCCAATTGCTCAATCCGGCGGGCACCATTCTGGACTTTCTCGTTCAGGGCTTCGATGCCTTCAACCGCGGCGCGGGCCAAATGCTCGCCTTTGCTGGCCGCCTCAGCCGTATCCTCGGATTTGCGTCTGGTGTCGATGGCATTTTCCCGAACCTGTACGGCAGATGCCGCCATTTCCGTGGTGGCGCTGGCCACCTGGTCGGTATTGTCTTTCTGGGCCAGCACTTCCCGTTCTGTCGTGTCGGCCTTGGCGGCGATGCTTTGGGCTGCGGCCTGTACCCGGCCGGCATTCTCCATCACCGTGTGCATGCTGGCACTGATCTTTGCCATCATGCGGTTAAAGGCACGGGCCACAGAGCCGATTTCGTCATCCCGGGAGAGATCCAGCTGGATGGTGAGGTTGGAGTGTTCTGCGATCTCCTCCATGCTGTCATGCAGGCGCTGGAGACGGGCAATGACCAGGTTACGCAGTACAAAGGCCGTCAGGCCAAAGGCAATCAGGAAAATAATGGCCTGGACGCCAGCACTGGTGAGCAATTGCTTGGCCAGCCGCGCGTCACTTTCAGCCAGGGAATAATCGATGCGGATAGCACCCAAAATATCGCCTTCTTTCGCCTGGTGACAGGCCAGGCAGTTGACGCCCTGGTAGTCTGCCATCGCCACGATGGGTTCGATAAAGGTATATACCCGACCCTGTTCATTGCGGGACAGGCGCTCCACCTGCTCACCTTTCAAGGCCAGCAAATCCAGATCCGTACGCTTCTGCTGGTCGGGGTTGCCGGGGCCATACATTTGGTTGAGCTGGTCGCTGCGGATGACCCGGACATCCAGAATTTCGGCTGGAGCCATGACCTTGTCCCGCAGCATCTCCCGGTTACCGATGGTGCCGGTCACCATCATGGTGTTGAGGGCATCGAAATAGGATTTGGACAGCCCGGCGACGTATTTGCGGCTGTACTCTTCCAAATGTTCCCGTTGGGCCTGGCTTCCATAGAGAATGGTAAAAGCCAGAACGACGGCAAAGGCCCCAGCGAGGGTCAGCAGTAAAAGGAAACGGATTGACTTGGTCTTATTCATAACTACCCGAAGTTATACATCAAGAAGTAATTCAGTCCCTTGGGTTGTCCTGTAGCTAATAACGGCAGGCTGCGCCGGAACTTTATCCTTTCTCCGGCACTTGCGTGAGGTCGCAGGTCAATTTTCTATTGGATAGGCCGTAGAGATGACCTTGTATCGTTTTCTAATGATAGACCATCGCAGGATTTTTGGAGCGGACACAACCCTTTAGCAGCGCCGGAATGCCTTGGCTGGCGATTCCGGCGCAACAAAGCCGATGTTCGTTGATTCGGTGAGAGATGGGCTCGGTGGGACTACGGCCCTTATTGTTGGGGCTTCAGGGCCGGTTCTTGGGCATTGAAGGCTTGCCCGGTCACGCCTTGGCTATCCTTGCCCATCAGATAGAGATACACCGGCATGATGTCATCCGGAGTCGGGTTTTTGGCCGGGTGTTCGGCGGGATAGGCTTGCATACGCATGTTAGTGCGGGTAGCGCCCGGGTTCAGGCTGTTGACGCGGATCTTGCTGTGTTCATCGTCCAGTTCGTCCGCCAGCACCTGCATCAGGCCTTCCGTAGCGAACTTGGAAACTGCATAGGCCCCCCAGTAAGC
>JAJUGC010000252.1 GCA_029268325.1 Gammaproteobacteria bacterium
GCCTTCATAGCATGATATGGATAACCGCAGAGGCTGACCAACGGCCAGGTTGTGACTGGTCAGGCTTCTTCTTTGGCGGGCTTCTTGCTGGGGCTCCAGCTCACCGGTTCCAGCTGCATGGTGGCCGGCCCTTCCACAAGCTGGCCGTCCGTATCGAAACGAGAGCCGTGGCATGGGCAATCCCAGGAGCGTTCATTGTCGTTCCAGCGCAGCACACATCTCATATGGGGGCAGATGGCACTGTAGGTTCTCAGGTTCCCCCCGGTATCTCGGTAGACCGCGACGTAGGAGCTGCCATCCCGGATGACACAGCCTTCGCCTTTGGCCAGACGATCCACATAACGGGACGAGGGTTGCAGGAGTCGGTCGGCAATGAAGTCACGGGTCACCTGGATGTTCTTGCGGATAAAGTCACTGGCACCGGTGAGCCGCACACGGCCAGGGTGGTAGAGATCTTCATAGGCGTCATGCCCCTGCTGGATCAGGTTGCAGATCATGGAACCCGCCAGGGAGCTGTAGCGAAAGTCCACCACATTGGTCAGGTGGGCGGAGGTGCCGCCGGTTGTGCCCGCGCCGATCTGTTCTTTTTCAACCACAACGACACGCCGCCCGGCTTTTTTCAGGAGCAGGGCGGCTGTCAGGCCGGTAATGCCGGCACCCACCACACAGACATCCGTTTCAAGGTCGCCCGACAGGGCCGGATAGCGTTTGCGAGAGGCGGCGGCAAGGTCCCAGATGGAAGGCTCATGGTTGCGGGCAGGCATGGGGCAACTCCTGGTCGGATGCAGGGCAGGCTCGTCCCACCTTGCTCTGCTGCCCCTGGCGACGGTTATGAGATGGTATTTAGCTTACTCATAATCCCATTTGCTTCCCAATCAGTTCTTTCATGATTTCCGTGGTGCCACCGCCGATGGAGAGAATCCGGCTATCCCGATACAGCCGCTCGACCCGGGACTCACGCATGTAGCCCATGCCTCCGAAGATCTGCACGGCCTCGTTGGTCACGAAGTCTGCCACCTCGGTGGCGAAGTTCTTGGCCATGGCCACTTCCTTGATGGGGTTCTTGCCGGCCTGGATCAGGCTGGCGACCCGATAGGTGTATTCCCGGGCGATTTCGACCTTGGTGGCCATGTCCACCAACTTGTGGCGGATCACCTGGAACTTGCCGATCTTGCGGCCGAACGCCTCCCGTTCCGTGACGTAGCGTTGCGCTTCCTCCAGGGCCATTTGCGCGGTCATATAGGCCATGATGCTTAGGGCCACCCGCTCCGACAGGAAGTTGGACATAATCGCAATGAAGCCGGCATTTTCGACGCCGATCAGGTTATCGACCGGCACTTTGCAGTCGTCGAAGAAAAGTTCGGCCGTATCGCTGGCCCACCAGCCCATTTTCTTCAGCTTGCGGCCCACGCTAAAGCCGGGGGTATCACGCTCCACCAGGAGCAGGCTGATGCCGCCATGGCCTTCGCCTCCGGTACGGACCGCCACCGTGTAATAGTCGGCCCGTACGCCACTGGTGATGAAGGTCTTGCTGCCATTGATGCGGTAGTAGTCGCCCTCGCGTACGGCGCGGGTTTGGAGGTTGGCCACATCCGAGCCGCCGCCGGGTTCGGTGATGGCCAGTGAGGCAATCTTCTGACCGCTCAGCACCTCGGGCACCACCCGGTCACGGATGGCGGGCTTGGCCCATTTCACCACCGGCGGCAGGGCAATGTCATGGGAGCCCAGGCTGGCGACAAAGCCGCCGGATGTGGAGCGCATCAGTTCCTCACTGGCGGCGATTTTCATGAAGATATCGCCTTCCCCCACGCCGCCGAACTTTTCCGGATAGCCGATTCCGAGAATGCCGGCCTCTGCGGCCAGGCGATGGATTTCCCGGGGGATCTCACCTGCCTCCTCCCACTCCTCAATATGGGGAAGCACATGCTGGCGCACGAACTGGCTGACCGTGCGGCGTACCATTTCGTGGGTTTCTTGAAAGTAGCCGGTGTTGTGGTGCATTGCTGCCTCCTGCATCGGGCATTTTTGTTGTTCGGATTCGTCGTGGCCTTCAGGCGATTTTGGCGCAAGAGCCCTGGCCGGGGCGGCCCTGATCGGGAACCGCTCGGCCTGGAAACAGAATTTAGCTTAGCTGGCTTCAGCAAACCAAGCAAGCGCTTGGTTTTTTTGTGCGGGCAAATAGCGGTCACTGGAAATCTGCCACAGAAAACCCAGAAATAGAGGCAGAGTGACGCTTTAGTGCGAGGAAGGGGAGAATGCAGGGCCTGGGCTTGGAATACCCAACCCCGGGCCGCTCCACAGTGGAACGGCCAGGAAGGGATCAAAACTAAGGGCGGGGAATGGAGCGAACACCACTGCTAGTGCCCAGCAGCAGCAAGTCAGCCGGGCGCAGGGCAAACAGGCCATTGGTGACCACGCCGGTGATCTGGTTGATCTGCTCTTCCAACTGGGTGGGTACCGCGATCTGCATGTTATGCACGTCCAGGATGATGTTGCCGTTATCGGTGACCACACCTTCCCGATAGACCGGATCGCCGCCCAGCTTCACCAGCTCCCGTGCCACATGGCTGCGGGCCATGGGAATGACTTCCACCGGCAGGGGGAAGCGTCCCAGGATGTCGACCATCTTGCTTTCGTCAGCGATGCAGATAAAGGTTTTGGCCACGGCTGCCACGATTTTCTCGCGGGTCAGGGCCGCACCGCCGCCCTTGATGAGTTCCAGGCGCTCATTGGCTTCGTCGGCGCCATCAATATAGAACTCCAGCTCGGGCACGCTATTGAGGTCATACACCGGGATGCCATGTTGCTTGAGGCGCTGGGCCGTAGCTTCGGAGCTTGCAACTGCACCGTCGAAATGGGCTTTCAGGGGCGCTAGGGCATCAATGAACATGTTGGCGGTGGAGCCGGTGCCCACGCCAATGATGCTCTTGTCGGTGAGATGGGGTTTGATGTGGGCTACGGCCGCTTTGGCAACCGCTTTCTTGAGAGCGTCCTGGGACATTGCTTGATTCCGCATCTGGTAAGTAAAGGGCCTGGTTGAAAGGCTGGCTATTATACGCTTAAAAAAATTGGCCGCAGCCTTTTGCCCCCAGTCCGGTTACAATGATTGGTACTTGTTCTATATAGACGTCATGGCGGAAAAATCATTAAACTGACCCGTCTTTCAGTTTCTTCGGTCCCGTCGCCAATCTGCGCGGTAACCAAAAAATATCCTGAGTAAAACCATGCCCCATCGCTATATCAAGAAGATCCTGGACGCCAAAGTCTATGATCTCGCTATCGAATCCCCCATAGATCAGGCGCATCAGCTCAGCCGCCGCCTTGATAACCGGGTCCTGCTCAAGCGGGAGGACCTGCAGCCGGTGTTTTCCTTCAAGCTGCGTGGTGCCTACAACAAGATTGCCCAACTGACCGAGGCTGAAAAGCAGCGCGGCATTATTGCCGCCTCGGCCGGAAACCACGCCCAGGGCGTGGCCATGGCGGCAGCGAAGCTGGGTATCAAGGCCGTGATCGTGATGCCGGCGACCACGCCGGAGATTAAGGTGAATTCGGTGCGGGCGCGGGGCGCGAGGGTGGTTCTCAAAGGAGATGCCTTTGATGAGGCGGCGGCCCACGCCAACGAGCTCATTGAAAAGAAAGGCTACACCTACATTCACCCTTACGATGACGAAGAGGTGATTGCCGGCCAGGGCACCATTGGCATGGAGATCATGTGGCAGCACACCGGTCCCCTGGAAGCCATTTTCGTGCCCGTGGGCGGTGGCGGTCTGATTGCCGGCGTGGCGGCTTACGTCAAGTATCTGCGCCCCCATATCAAGGTGATCGGGGTGGAGCCGGAAGACTCAGCCTGCCTGCACGCCGCACTGCAAGCCGAGAAGCGCATTACGCTACCGGATGTAGGGTTGTTCGCCGACGGTGTGGCGGTGCGCCAGATCGGCAAGCTGACCTGGGAAATCTGTAAAGACAGCGTTGATGAGGTCATCACCGTCAATACAGACGAGATTTGTGCGGCGATCAAGGATGTCTTTGAGGATACCCGTTCGATTGCTGAGCCGGCCGGCGCTCTGTCCGTGGCTGGCTTGAAAAAATATGTGGCCCGGGAGGGAGTGAGCGGTGTTGACCTGCTGGCGATCATCAGCGGTGCCAACATGAATTTTGACCGCCTGCGTTACATCTCCGAACGCACGGAAATCGGCGAGCAGCGTGAGGCCATCATAGCGGTGAAGATTCCGGAGC